>JALYNE010000176.1 GCA_030773375.1 Pseudomonadota bacterium | reverse complement strand
GCGAAGCGCGTGACGGAGTCCATGAGGCAAAGGACGTTTAGCCCCTGATCCCGGAAATGCTCCGCAACGGCCAGCGTTGTCCAGGCGGCCTGACGACGCATCAGTGCCGGCTCGTCCGATGTGGCGACCACGACGACGCTGCGGGCAAGGCCTGCCGCGCCCAAATCATCTTCGACGAACTCTTGGACCTCGCGGCCGCGCTCGCCGATCAGGCCGATCACGGCCACGTCGCACTCGGTCCAGCGGGCGAGCATTGAAAGCAGTACGGATTTGCCCACGCCGGAGCCGGCGAACAGGCCGAGGCGCTGCCCGCGGCAGAGCGGTGCGAAGATATCGAGCGCGCGGACCCCGGTTTCCACTTTCTCGCCTACTCGGGCGCGCGCCGCGGCCGGAGGCGGGCTCGACTTGATGAGACGGGGCTCTGCTCCTGGAGCAAGGAAGCCTTTGCCGTCTATGGGCCGCCCGAGCCCATCAACCATACGCCCGAGCCAGGCAGATGATGGCCGGAGCACGGACTGGCCGGCCAGGAGATCCGCGCGAGCGGCTGACGTAACCCCCTGCGGATCGCTGAAGGGCATGCAGTGGGCGATCGAACGGTCAAGCCCGGTTACTTCCGCCTCAACCGGCCCGCCAGTGGCGTTCACCCGAAGACGTGATCCGATCTGCGCGGCGCCTTCGAGGCCCTCGACCTCGATCAGAGCGCCACGGACGGCAACCACGCGGCCGAAGCGCTGATCGGGCGCGAGGCCACGCAGGGCAAGTGCCGCGGATGCCAGTGTCTGCATTGCCTCAGGCGGCCGGACGCTCGATGCGGGCAAGAACCTGCGCCTCATAGTCGATCAGCCAGCGGCAATCGGCGAGTGCCTTGTAGAACTGGCCGAAAGCGACCTTCTGCGCGAAGCTCGCGCAGGCGGCCTTGGCTTGCGGTGCTTCAAGCGCGTCCATCAGTTCGCGCACGCGATCGATGATCTCGTTCTGGTGCGCGACGAGGTCGCCTTCGTCGATATAGGCCATCATGCAGGCGAAATAGAGCCGGCGCGCAGGTGTGTTCGCTTCCTCGGGCGACATCACGTCCCGGCCCCGCATCACCGAAGCGGCATTTTCGACCCGAAGGTCGGTCCGTCCGATCGAGCGCAGCACCGCGCCGTTCACGATTACCTTCTCGCCATCGCGCAGCGAAATCCGGAGCGTCATTCTGGTCACCTCGTCTTGTCTCAGGGAATTATAGGACGCGTCGGGCTCGTGCGGGAAAAAGCTAGGCAAATTTTGCCCATTATTGGGCCGGTGCAGCCCTCGTCCTACAATGGATGAGAATACAGGCGCAGAACGCCCGCCATGCAAGGTCAGGAGATTTCCATTGAGCCTCTATTCCGCACTCTATGCCGGCGTTTCGGGCCTGAGCGCCCAATCCAGCGCCATGGCCGGCGTCGCCGACAATATCACTAATATCAATACAGTGGGCTATAAGGGTGTCCAAACCGAGTTCAGGACGCTGGTGACGGACGGCCGCTCGCGTAGCAGCTATTCCGCGGGCGGCGTCTCGGCCGCGCCGAGCGCGCTGGTGTCCAAGCAGGGATTGCTGCAGGCGTCGAGCAGCCAAACCGACATCGCGATCGACGGCGCCGGGTTCTTCGTGACTCGGTCAAGCACCGGCGCGGGCGGCGAGGTCTCGTTCACGCGCGCCGGATCGTTCAAGCCGGATGCCGAGGGCTACCTGCGCAACACGAGTGGTCTGTATCTGCAAGGCTTCCGGCTCGACAACAACGGCAATTATCCCGACAACGGAGACCTCAATGTCCTGGAGCCGGTGCGGCTGAGTGAGCTGACCGGAACGGCAACCGCGACGACAAAGCTTGAGGTGCGGGCGAACCTCAATTCGACCGAGACTGCCTATACCGGCGCCTATGCTGCGGGTGACATGGCTTCCGGTACGCTTGCGCCGCAATTCTCCCGCTCGCTCGATATTTACGACGCGCAGGGCAATAGTCACCGGGTGACGATGGGCTTCGTTAAGCGCGGGGCCAATGAGTGGGTGGCGGAAATCTACGCAGTGCCGGCCTCTGACGTCACCGCTGCGGGCGGACTGCTTGCGAGCGGCACGGTCCGGTTCAACCCGGACGGAAGCTTGGATCGCGCTGCGTCGACCCCGGCTCTGTTCGGAAGCTTGACCGTCAGCTGGACGAACGGCGCGGGGGCGGAACCGATAAACCTGAACTTGGGCGACGATGATGGGCTGAACGGCCTTACCCAGTTCGCCAGCCAATCCGCACTCATTTCTTCCATCGTGGACGGAGGAATGCTCGGCAATCTGGCTTCCGTGGAAATTTCGAAAACGGGTGTCGTCAGCGCGATTTTCGACGACGGCACTGCCAAGCCGGTCTTCCAACTGCCGATCGCCACCTTCCCCAATCCGGACGGGCTCGTTCGGCTTTCCGGGAATGCCTATGGGCTGTCGGCGCAGTCCGGAAACGTGGCGATCAACAAGCCGGGCGTGCTCGGCTCAGGCGAGATCGCTAGCGGGAGCCTTGAAGCTTCGAACGTGGATCTGGCGCAGGAATTCACCAACATGATCCGCTTCCAGCGCGCTTACAGCGCTTCTTCCAAGATCATCACCACGGTTGACGACATGCTCCAGGAAGTGAGCAACCTGAAGCGCTGATCGTAAACTGAAGGAAGCAAAGCGTGTCCCTTAACGATATTCTCGGATCGGCGATTTCAGGGCTGACGGCGTCGCAGGCGGGCCTGCGGACCGTCTCCAACAATGTCGCCAACGTCGGCACGCCGGGCTACGCCCGACAACGCGTGTCGCTGACGGCCGGGGTGACGGCGGGACGCGTGAACGGAGTCGTGGTGGGCGAGCCCGAGCGGGTCGCCCACCGCTTCCTCGAATCAACCGTCTACCGCCTTTCGGGCGATACCGGCCTTGCCGAAGTCCGTTCTTCCTATCTCGACCGCCTCCAATCGTTGCTTGGCGCGCCGGGTGCCGAAGGGGGATTGCCGGCCCGGCTTGACGCGATCTCCGCGTCCGCAATACTGATGACCAGCGGCCCGGCTTCAGCCCAGTCGATCGCCGCATTCACGGGGGACGTTGAGGACGCGATCCAGTCGATGAAGCAGCTCGACGGAGATGTTTCCGTGCTGCGCGCCGACGTTGAATCGGAGGTCGGTTATACCGTCGACCGGATGAACGGCTTGCTGGTTCGGATCCATGACTTGAACGACACCATTGCCCGACTCGAGGGGGTCGGCCGGAGCTCGGCTGGCCCTGTCGATCAGCGCCTGATGGCGCTTGAAGAGCTCAGCGGGCTCGCCAAGGTGACCATCCGCGACCAGCCGGACGGGCGGGTAACCATCGAGACCGCGAACGGAGCGGTGCTGCTGGACAGGCGTCTGCGCCAGCTCAACTACCCGACACCCGGCACGGGGGTCGCGCAACCGATTTACCCAGTGATCGACATCCGTTTTGCGGATGGTCCCGACCAGCTTGGTGCCGCCACCGGCGAGAAGATCGATTCCGCTGCTGTAGGCGGGAAACTCGGCGGACTTATTGATTTGCGCGATCGCGCCTTGCCGCGCTTTTCGGAGCAGCTCGGGGCCCTCTTCGGAGGCCTCTCCGAGACCCTGAATGTGGTCTCGAATGCGGGAACGACCCTGCCGCCGCCCACGAGGCTCGACGGGCGCTCGACCGGCCTGGTCGGCACGGACAGACTCGGCTTCACCGGGCAGGCGGTGTTCGCAGTGACCAAATCGGACGGCGAGCTCATCGCCAAGACCAGCGTCGACTTCTCTGCGCTGGGTCCAACCGCCACCGTCGATGATGCCGTTGCCGCCATCAACGCCGGTCTTTCGCCAAGCGCCACTGCGACGTTCACCGGAGGCCGGCTCACGATTCAGGCGAGTTCCACGGGGACGGGTGTGGCCGTTGCGCAAGATCCCACGACCCCAAGCGATCGTGCCGGGATCGGCTTCGCACAATTTTTCGGATTGAACGACCTGGTGCGCAGCGATGACAGCGCGCTGGTCCCTTCAGGCTTCGTCGCGTCCGATGAGCACGGATTTGGTGCCGGTGAAACGGCCGAACTGGTGCTCCGGGATTCTGGCGGGCGCGCCCTGACCCGCTTCACGCTGAGCCCTGCGCCCGGCGGCACGTTCGGAGACGTCGTTACTGCGTTGAATGCCGGAGCGCTTGGCAGCTTCGGCGATTTCGCGCTTGATGCTCGCGGCCGCGTGCAATTCCAGCCCGATCCGGCGGTGACTGGGGCAACGCTCTCCATCACCTCCGACTCCACGAACCGGCGCGGCACGGGCAGGTCCTTTTCCGCCTTGTCGGGTATTTCGGGGCTTTCGGCGGGACTGTCGAGCGCGCGGGTGCGGCCTGATATCCTCTCCACCCCGGCAAACCTGCCGCTGGCGCGGCTGGAAACGGGCGTTGCAGTGGGCGCCAAGGCGATCGGCGCCGGGGATAACCGCGGGGCAACAGCCTTCGTCGATCAGCTGGAGAAGCCGGTAGATCTCGGCAAGGACGGTGTGCAGAGTCTTGAACGCTTTTCAAGCCAGCTGCTCGGCCGGACCGGAACCGAGGCCGCCCGGGCCGAGGAGGCGCGTGTGGACGCTTTTGCTCGCCGAGGCGACGCTGCCAATCGCCGCGACACCTTCTCCGGCGTCAACATCGACGAGGAACTGGCCCAGATGGTTGTCCTGCAGAACAGCTACTCGGCTGCCGCGCGGGTCATCACAACTGCCACCGAAATGTACGACACCTTGATCGCCATGGTCCGCTGAAAGGATTTTGCATGAGCCGCGTTGCCACCGTTCCACTTCAGCGAACCCTCACGGACGCCATTCAGCGCAACCAGCAGAAGCTCGCAATCAGCGAGATTCAAATTGCCACGGGTAAAAAGGCGACCGACTATGCTTCTTTGGGAACCGAGGCCGTGCGGACGCTCTCGGCACGAACTTTGATCGCGCGGCAGGAAGCCCAGGGGACGGTTGCAAAGCGGGTCGGGGTCACCCTGTCCCTCCATGACCAAAACTTGAGCGGCATCCACACTGCCGGTTCGGAATTGCACAAGAGCGTGCTGACGGCGCTCGGAACCGGCCGCTCTGCAGGTCTGCAGGAGCTGATTGAAGGAGCCTTCGCGCAGTTCCGTTCAAGCCTGAACGCTTCCGAAGGAGGGATCCCGCTCTTTGCGGGGTCGCGCATCGAGGCGAAGCCGTTCAAGCCAGAGACGCTCGCGGACACCATCGGGCTGGCTCCTGCGAACGCCTTCTCGAACGACGAAATTCGGGCCTCCGCGCGTGTGGCGGACGGCCTCGACGTCGAATTCGGAATCACTGCAAGCGAAGTCGGCACCGACATCTTCTCTGCCTTCCGAACGCTTGCGGAGGCGGGCGCGATCGGCGACGAGCCGACGGCCGCCCAGATGGATGCCCTTTCAAAGGCGGCGGGAGAGCTGGGAGAGGGCCTCAAAAAGCTGCTGAAAGTGAATGCCGAAAACGGCCGCAAGCAGGCGCAGGTGGAAAGACTCGGGAATCGCGCCGAGGAACGGACCCTTCTGTTCAAGGACCTGATCTCCGGCAATGAAGACGCTGACCTTGGTCAGGTTGCGATCGAACTCGCACAGCAGAAGACGGCGCTGGAAGCCTCCTATTCCGTATTTTCGCAGCTCTCGAAGCTGAGCCTGATCAACTTCCTCCGCTGAGCCGTTGCTCGTGCTCTTGCGAGCGCTAAAAGGCGGTTTGACTTCCGACCGGGCTCGACCTGGGCAGGTATCCCCTTGGGCGCCGGCGATTTCGTCCCCGGTGGCAATGGCGTCCACGCACAGCGTCCACTGAGAGGTCGGTCAGCGCTCCAACCTCACAACCGTTCAGGCGCGCTTTTTCGCGAGTTCTCGAGGTTAGTTCAGGCAATTGCTGCGCCTCTGGGATCGCCCCGCGCCAGCTGGAGGGCCCCAGTTTAGGACCCGTTCGTCGCGGCAGGCCTCACCTCGAGAAGGTCAGCGAACTCGCCGGCGGGGCTGGCCGACGGTATGCTTGCCATCGCCTTCGTGAGCGCGTCCACATTGATGCTTCCGGCACTTGCCGTCAGGGCATCGAAAGCCGCGCCGGAGGGAAGCGTGGCAAAAGCGGCTCCGTAGCGGCTCCGTAGCGTCTGCAGGTCCGTCTCTCTGCCGAGCATCGCGAGCGCAACCGCATAACGCAGCACGTTCGCCTGAGCGACTTCGCTCAGCCCCTCGCCTGGGGGCAGGGAAGCCCCGATTACTGAGGCGACGGCGCTCCAGTCGCGCCTCTTCCAAAGTATCTCGGTCTTCAACGGTCCGGAGTCTGGAACATCTTCCAGTACCGCGAGCGCTTCCTCGGTTCGGCCGAGTTGGGCGAGAGCGACCGCTTCGACGCGGTGCCTTTCCCATCGCATCTCTGGTGGGTAGGGGATCGCCGCCGTGCGGCGGATCGCTTCAAGCCCGCGTTGCGGCCGGCCCGCGAGAATATGCAAGCGTGCGACCTTTGCCGAAAGCGGTCCTTGCGCAAGATCCTTCGCCCGGGCGAACAGCTGATGCTCGAACAGGTCCGCGGCACGCGCATAAAGCCCAGCTGCCTGAAGACGCTCGCCCAGCCTGCTTACCAGAAGATCGCCATCCGCACCCATCGGCGTTAGGTGCCGAAAGTCCCAGTAGAGCCCGAGCGCCTGGTCGAGCGGCATTCGGCTTGCCGGATCAAGCGCGGCGCCGAGTTGCTTTTGCAAGCTTGCCATCACTTGTCCGCCATCCGCGCCCAAATTGAAGTAGCTGAACAAAGCTGAGCCGGCGGAAAGCGCGGTTCGGAGGTCGCCGATTGCGGAGCTGAGACGGTAGCTGAGGCGCAGGGCGCGCTCCTCTACC
>JALYNE010000175.1 GCA_030773375.1 Pseudomonadota bacterium | reverse complement strand
TGAATACGGGCCACGATGGTTCGATGTGTACGCTTCACTCCAACTCCCCGCGCGAATGCCTCGCTCGTATGGAGAACATGGTGATGATGTCGGACATCAAGGTGCCCAAAGAAGCGATCAGCCGCCAGATCGCCGATTCGGTCGACCTCATCGTGCAGGTGAAGCGCCTGCGCGACGGGTCGCGCCGCTGCACCAACATCACCGAAGTGATCGGCATGGAAGGCGATGTCATCGTCACCCAGGAACTGTTCAAGTTCGAATATCTGGATGAAAGCGCCGACGGTAAGATCATCGGCGAATATCGGGCAATGGGCCTGCGCCCCTACACGCTCGAAAAAGCCAAGCAATTCGGCTTCGACCAGCCTTATCTCGAGGCCTGCTTGTAGCTTGAGCGCCCGAGCGCAGCGAAGCAATTGCGCAAGCAAAAGCTGAGCAGCGCGAGAGAGCGCGAAAGCCGGCCGGCCTGCGCGGGCGGCCCGCAGCCGCCACCGCGACAGGACCGACGCCGCGGATTTACTCCGCGGCGGCTGCCCCGTCTGGTTGGAACTCCTCTCGGCTTGGCGAGAGGAGTGGCCGCCGCGCCGGCGGAGCCACGAGTCACGCGCCCGCTCCCGAAGCGAGCAGCGGCCGGGTTGCCTTGTCACTTCCCTTCCCTCATGAGCAGGCACTCATCTGGAGGAGTGAATCTCGATGCGGCACCTTCTTCTCGGAACCGCGCTGGCCGCGCTCGTTGCTACCGGCGCCTGCACTGCCACCGGCACCCAAGGCATGTCCCCCGCGAGCTCCCAGACTGCGCTTGCCGCAGCCGTTGCGAGCCCCACCCGAACGCCCGCCAACGTCGCTCGCGACCGCTACCGGCACCCGGTCGAAACCTTGTCCTTTTTCGGCGTCCGGCCGACCGACACGGTTGTGGAGATCTCGCCGGGCGGCGGCTGGTACACGGAGATACTCGCTCCCTATCTGGCGCAGTCCGGCACTTACTATGCCGTAGCTTCCGAGCGCGGCCTGGCCGGCGTGCGGAGGATGATGGAAGCCAATCCGGGCACCTACGGTAAGACCCGCCTGGCCACGTTCCCAGCCTCGTCAGCCACGGACACAAGGGTGCCGGACGGCAGCGCGGACGTGGTTCTCACCTTCCGCAACGTTCACAACTGGATGGAATCCGAAGGTGCAGCGCCCATTGCGCCGGAAGCTTTCCGGCAGATCTACGCGATGCTGAAACCCGGCGGTACGCTCGGAGTGGTTGACCATCGCCTTGCTGAAACGGCCGATCCGGCGCGTCAACGGTCGAGCGGCTATCTCAAGGCCTCTACGGTGCGGAGCCTTGCCGAGCAGGCGGGGTTCCGCTTCGTCGGATCATCGGAGGTCAACGCCAATCCACGGGACACCAAGGATCACCCGAACGGCGTCTGGTCGCTGCCGCCGACGCTCCGCGGGGGCGCTGTCGATCGGGAGAAATACCTTGCGATCGGCGAGAGCGATCGCATGACCCTGAAGTTCGTGAAGCCGGCGCGCTGATAAGTTCAGCCCGTCATGGCGAAAAGCGCAACGACCCTGAAAGGTGCCGCCTCGACGCGATGCGCGGCCGCTCTCGAGCAACTTGCGTGAAATCGGGATCAGTGCTCTTTTCCGTTCGGGCTGAGCTTGTCGAAGCCCTGTTTTGCCCCTTGAAGGGAAAGAAGGACAGCCCTTCGACAGGCTCAGGGCGAACGGGTCAGATTTAGCGCAGTCTGCTCTATTTAGCCGCCGAGCTTGTCGAGCTTTTCCCGCATTGCCGCGAGTTGCGCCTTGAGCTCGGCGATTTCCGCCTTTGTATCCTCATCCCGCTGAGGTTCGGCCCGAGCCGGCCGCGCAGGGGGCGGGGCTGTGAACAGTTCCATGTTGCGCCTGGCAAGCTCGGAAAAAGGTCCGGCGCCGAACGCGCCCGCCATTGCGTCCCGGAATTGGGACTGGTTCCGCTGAAAGGCAGCCAGCGAGTCTTCCAGGAATTGCGGGACCATGGATTGCATGGAATCGCCATACATCCCAATCAGCTGGCGGAGGAAGTTCACGGGCAGCATGTTGGTGCCGCGCGCTTCCTCTTCCATGATGACCTGCGTGAGAACACTGCGTGTGATGTCCTCACCGGTTTTCGCGTCGACCACTTTGAACTCGCGCTTCTGACGGACCATTTGCGCCAGATGCTCGAGGGTGATGTAAGCTGAACTTTCAGTATTATAGAGCCGCCGGTTGGCATATTTCTTGATGGTGACGATTTCGTCACGAGGCGCGGAGGCCATGACAGATCCCCTGAAAGGCGAGGCATCCGCACTAGCACCAAAGCTTGTTGCGCCGCAACACAGGCCTCGGCCGTTAACCCTCTTCCTGGAGCTGGTGCGGGAGGAGACGGCAGGCGACCCACAGCGGCTCGCACACGTGCTCACCGGGCTTCGGAAGTATCAGGAGGCGCAACGCGAGGCCCCGCTGCCCCCAAAGCCAAGCATCGCCCAAAGGCGCGGTGCGGCACTGCGCGACTATGGTGGAGACGGACCGCCGGTCATTTTCATACCCTCTCTGATCAATCCGCCCAATGTGCTTGACCTCAGCGAGGAAAGATCGCTGCTCCGCTGGCTCGCTGCGCAGGGCCTGCACGTGCTGCTGCTCGATTGGGGATGGGACGTGGCCGCGCGCCGCAGCCTGTCGGTTGCCGGTCACGTCGAGGAAATCGCGGTGCCGTTCATCGACTCGCTCGACGAGCCGCCTGCGGTGGTTGGCCATTGCCTCGGCGGGACGATGGCGGTTGCCGCTGCTGCGCTTGCGCAAGTGAGGAGCCTCGCAACGATTGCCGCGCCGTGGCGCTTTTCGGCGTTCCCGGAAGGCGCGCGAACAAACCTGATTCATCTGTGGCGGCGCTCCGAGCCAGCGGCGGAAAGGCTCGGTGCCTTGCCGATGGAAGTGCTGCAAAGCGCCTTCTGGCGGCTGGACCCGGTCCGAACTGTCTCCAAGTTCGAGCGGCTTGCAGGTTTGCCGCCCGGTAGCGACGAGATGCGTGCGTTCGTCGCGCTCGAGGACTGGGCGAATGACGGCCCTCCCCTTCCCGTGGCTGCGGCCCGCGAGATGTTCGAAATTTTCTTCGGGAACGATGCTCCTGGCCGCAGCGCTTGGCGGGCAGGCGGCATTCCGGTCCACCCGGCGGAACTCCCCTGCCCGGTGCTCAACATCGCCTCGGTAAGCGACAGAATCGTGCCGCATGCCAGTGCACCGGCGCATGGCGAACGGATCGATCTCGAGCTCGGCCACGTTGGCATGGTCGTCGGGAGCCGCGCACGCGCGCTGCTTTGGGAGCCCCTCTTGGACTGGCTTTCGCGCGCTCGCTCAAGCTGATAGGGGCGAGCCCAAACCGCCAAGCAGGAGACTCCTTGCCATGACAGACATCGTCATCACCGCCGCCAAGCGCACCCCGGTGGGGGCTTTCCTCGGCTCCTTTGCGGCAACGCCTGGCCATGAGCTGGGCCGGGTGGCGATCGAGGCGGCGCTTGCGCAGTCGGGCGTCTCGGCTGAGGACGTTTCCGAAGTGATCATGGGTCAGGTTCTGATCGGCGGACAAGGCCAGAACCCGGCGCGACAGGCCTCAATGGCCGCCGGCATTCCCAAGGAAGTGCCGGCGTGGGGCATCAATCAGGTGTGCGGCTCGGGCCTCCGCGCGGTGGCCGTCGCCGCCCAGTCGATCATCGCCGGCGACGCCCGGATCGTTGTCGCGGGCGGCCAGGAAAGCATGAGCCTGTCGCCCCATGCGCAGAATGTCCGCGGCGGCACCAAGATGGGGAATCTCGAGCTCGTCGACACCATGATCAAGGATGGCCTCACCGACGCCTTCAACGGCTATCACATGGGCATCACCGCCGAAAACCTCGCCCAGCAATATCAAGTCACGCGCGACGAGCAGGACGCCTTCGCCTGCGCTTCGCAGAACAAGGCCGAACGGGCCCGGCGCGAAGGTCGCTTCGCCGACGAGATCGCCCCCGTCACGATCAAGAGCCGCAAGGGCGAGACGGTGGTCGACCGCGACGAATTCATCCGCGAGGGCGTGGAGGTTTCGGCGCTTGCCGGGCTTCGCCCCGCCTTCCGCAAGGACGGCACCGTCACCGCGGGCAATGCGTCCGGCCTCAACGACGGCGCTGCTGCGCTCGTGCTCATGCCGGCCGAAGAAGCCGAACGCCGGGGCGCAACCGTGCTCGGGCGCGTGGCGAGCTTCGCATCGGCCGGGGTCGACCCCTCGATCATGGGCATCGGCCCCGTCCCCGCCTCGCGGCGCGCGCTTGAAAAAGCCGGCTGGTCGGTGAGCGATCTCGACCTCATCGAAGCCAACGAAGCCTTCGCCGCCCAGGCGCTGGCCGTCGGCAAGGAGCTGGGCTGGGATCCGGAGAAGGTCAACGTCAACGGCGGTGCGATCGCGATCGGCCACCCGATCGGCGCGTCCGGCGCCCGCGTGCTCACCACTCTCCTCTATGAGATGAACCGCCGCGATGCTCGCAAGGGCCTCGCCACGCTCTGCATCGGCGGCGGCATGGGCATCGCGCTCTGCGTCGAGCGGTAGGAGCCGTGCTGCAGGCGGGGAACTCGCAGGCCATTGCTGCATCTAATCGCACCGCCTTGGAGCCACTGTTGCACTTCTGCTACACCGCTGAACAATCGGTGAATTACCCAACCTAAGCGCTTGTCGCCGCTCCTCAACTCGCTCAGGCGGAGCTTCAGGAAGCCGGCCCGATAGCCGGCGTCTTTGAGGGATGATTGGGATGAGGAAATTCGGATTGCTCGGCACGAGTGCGCTGCGCTCGGCATTGTTCATTGGAATTGCTGCGACCGCGGTTTCGCCCGCTTGGGCGCAAGTCGCTCCACCGACCCAGCCTGCGCAACCGGGCGATGAAGAAGGCGTAACCCAGGGTGAGCCGCCGGAAAATCTCGGCCAGAACGAGGTCGAACTGGAGTCCGGCCAAGACGTCGAGGCAGGTCCGGGCGCCGCAGAGGGTGAAATCGTCATCACGGGCACGCGCATCCGCAGCCCGAACCTCGTGTCGACGGTTCCGATCACGTCGATCGGCGTGCAGGACCTGACGGCGCGCGGCGACGTCAACCTCGGCGATGCCTTGAACGAGCTTCCGGCGCTTCGCTCGACGTTCAGCCAGGCGAGCTCGACTCGCTTCATCGGCACCGCCGGCCTCAGCCTGCTCGATCTTCGCGGCCTCGGCACCGCCCGCACGCTCGTGCTGGTGAATGGCCGTCGGCACGTGCCCGCGCAGCCGGGCACCGCCAACGTCGACGTCAACACCATCCCGACGGACCTGCTCGAGCGTGTCGACATCGTCACCGGCGGCAACTCGGCCATCTACGGTTCCGACGCCGTCGCCGGCGTCGTGAACTTCATCCTGAAGCGCAATTTCGACGGGATCCGCCTGCGCGGCCAGGGCGGCATCAACCAAGGCGGGGACCGCGGCAACTATTTCGTGAGCCTGACCGCGGGCCGCAACTTCGCTGACGACCGCGGCAACGTTGCCGTTGCCTTCGAATATGCCAAGCAGCAGCCGCTTTTCTTTACCGACCGCGATCGGCTCACCGGGGCGTTTTCGGGACGCAACCAGTTCACCACCACCGAGAATACGGGGCCCCAGCTGAACCCGTCGGCAGGCCCCATTCGCACGGGGCCCGAGCCGGCGACCGGCAACGGCATTCCCGACCGGACCTTCCTCAGAGGGGTCCGGAACAACAACATTTCTGAAGGTGGCCTGTTCACGGCCACCTGCCCGGTCGCGGCGGTTGCCGGCGAAACAGCAGCGCAATTCGCGGCGCGCCGCGCCGCCGCCTGCAGCGGGATCCCGAACCCATCGGCCTCCAATGCTTTGGCGCAGTTCGGGCGCACGTTCGTTTTCCAGCCGGACGGCAGCCTGATTGCCAACCCCTGTATAACTGACCTCCGCGGGCCTTCGGGCGGCGGGGCGAACGCCTGCATTGGTGGCCTTGGCTCAACGCTGCGTCTCACGGGTCTGCTGCAGCCGGGCCTGGAGCGATATCAAGCCAACCTCCTCGCCAGCTTTGAACTCTCGCCCGCTTTCCGGCCGTTCGTCGAAGCCAAGTTCAACCGGATCGATGCACTGCAGGAGGGGCAGCCTACCTTCTTCAACAACGCCTTCAACATCAATAACCCGTTCCTGACGGCTCAGGCTCGTGCAACGTTGCAGACGAGCCTCGCTCCCGGCCAGACCACCTTCTCGGCCTTCCGATTCAACGTCGATTTCGGCGGGCGCGGCGAAGACCACCGGCGCGATACCTATCGGATCGTTGCGGGTGTGGACGGCGAGTTCAACGAGGACTGGCGCTACGAAATCGTCGGGAATTACGGCCGCCTCGAGACCTTCTACCAAACGAGAGGCAACGTCCTTCTTGCGGAATATGGCAGGTCGATAGCTGCCGTCCGCAACGCGCAGGGGCAGATCGTCTGCGCTGTCAACGCTGACGCAAGTACCGCGAACGACGACACCCGGTGCGTGCCCGTAAACCTCTTCGGCAACGGTCAGGTCTCGCAGGCGGCGCTCAATTATTTCGGCCACACCTCCTTCCGCAACCAGAATGCCGAGCAGTATAACGCCGTCGGTTTCGTCTCTGGTGACTTGTCCCAGCTCTTCGAGCTTCCGGGCGGCCCCGTGGGCTTCGCGCTGGGCGCAGAGTATCGCCGCGAAACAGCTTTCTCGCAGTTCGACCCGGTGACGCAGAGTGGTGCGACCTTCCTCAACATCATCCCGACCTTCGATCCGCCGGATCTGGAGGTGAAGGAAGCCTTCGGCGAAATCCGCCTGCCGATTTTGCGTGACCTGCCATTCGTGCAGGAGCTTACGATCGAAGGCG
>JALYNE010000174.1 GCA_030773375.1 Pseudomonadota bacterium | reverse complement strand
CATTGACCACAACGCGGCTTGCGCCCGACGCACCGATAGGCGCTGATCGGGCAGGACGCACCCTCCCGCGCTGCTTTGCGGAGGTCGGCCTCTCGAATCGCGTTACAGATGCAGACGATCATGGAGATCGGAAATACAGCTAATGCGAATAAGTCGCAATAGCCTTGTGCGTTTGCGCTTGCCCTTTCGCTGCGGCCGCCTCAATTGGCCGGGTGACAATGACCCCGCAAGAGGCGGACGAAGCCCCAGCCCATGGCATCGCTTTTCCCGATGCCGTCAAGGTGTGGGTGCGGATTGCGCTTTTGAGCTTCGGCGGACCTGCCGGACAGATCGCGGTGATGCACCGAATCCTCGTTGAGGAGAAGAAGTGGGTGGGGGAGGAGCGCTTCCTCCACGCGTTGAACTTCTGCATGCTCCTTCCCGGTCCCGAAGCGCAGCAACTCGCCATCTATATCGGGTGGCTGCTCCACAAGGTGAAAGGTGGCCTCGTTGCGGGAACGTTGTTCATCCTGCCGGGGCTTGCGGCCATCATGGCGCTCAGCTGGATTTATGTGCTTTACGGCAATGCTGGCCCCGTGGCGGCTTTGTTTTTCGGGCTCAAGGCCGCGGTGCTCGCGATTGTGTTCCAGGCCGTCATCCGCATCGGCAGTCGAGCTCTCGGCAACGCGGCGAGGCTCGCGCTGGCGGCCGCTGCTTTTGCCGGCATCTTCTTCTTAGGCATTTCGTTCCCGTTGATCGTCCTTGGCGCCGGCGTCATCGGCTTTTCGGCAGCAAAGCTCGGCAGCGCAGCCTTTGCCGCAGGCGGTGGGCACGGCGCCAGCGGCGCAGCACTTCCCGATTCTGAGAGCGCACTCGGCTCGGAACTTCCAGCGCATGCTCGATCGTCGGGCAGGGCGCTCCTCCGCACGGCGCTTGCGCTCCTTCTTCTTTGGCTGAGCCCGGTCGCGCTGCTCGCCGCGACTGGAGCTGGAACTTTCGCGGATATCGGTCTCTTCTTTTCGAAAATGGCCGTGGTGACCTTCGGCGGGGCTTATGCGGTGCTCGCTTATGTCGCGCAGGCGGCCGTCCAGGATTACGGATGGCTTCGTCCCGGTGAGATGCTCGATGGGCTGGGGCTGGCAGAGACCACGCCGGGGCCGCTTATCATGGTAACTCAGTTCGTGGGGTTCCTCGGCGCGTTCCGCAATCCCGAAGGAATGCCACCGCTCCTGGCCGCAACTTTGGGCGGGCTGCTCACCACCTGGGTGACGTTCGTGCCCTGTTTCCTCTGGATATTCATCGGCGCGCCTTACATCGAGCGACTTCGCGCGAACCGGGCGCTGGCGGGCGCGCTTTCAGCGATCACTGCCGCCGTCGTAGGCGTCGTCCTCAACCTCGCTTTGTGGTTCGCCATCCATTATCTGTTCCGCTCGGTGGCAGAAGCACGCCTCGGACCGCTCGCGATCGAGCTTCCGGCCTGGAGCAGCATCGATCCGGCCGCGGTTTTATTGTCCGGGCTGGCGCTCGTCGCCGTATTCGGATTCAGGGTCGGCATGCTCCCGGTTATCGGCGGCTGTGCGCTGGGCGGTATTCTCGTTCACGCATTGCTTTGATGCGGTTGTAAAATTTCGCCGCACTTGCCATTAGCTGCGCATGCTCTCGCAGCGGACGCGGTACACGATCAGGGCGCTCCTGCACCTCGCCGACCGTTATGGCGAGGGGCCGGTGCAGCTGTCGCAGATCGCCGAGACCCAGAACATCCCCTCCAAGTTCCTGACGGTCATGCTTTCGAGCATGCGACGGGCCGGCCTGGTGGAAACGATGCGCGGCCGCGAGGGGGGATATTGGCTGGCCAAGCCGCCGGCCGAAATCAGCTACGGCGAGATCGTGCGCCTGACCCGCGGCTCGCTTGGCCTGCTTCCATGCGCCAGCCGGCTTGCCTACGAGCAATGTACGAACTGCATCACGGAAGACAAATGCCGGCTCCACCGGGTCATGCTGATGGTGCGTGACGAGACCGCTCGGATTCTGGACGGCCTCAGCCTCGCCGATCCCGTGCCGATCGACGAGATGGGGCAAGATGAGCCCGCCAGCGGCCGCGCCGCTGCGGGTTAGACCACAATTCGGAAGAGCGCGCCGCCGCTTTCGCTTTCAAGAAGGGTGATCGATCCTCCATGGGCGAGCACAACTTGCCGGGCGAGGCTGAGGCCGACGCCAGTGCCCTTCGCCTTGGTCGTGAAAAAGGGCAGGAAAACGTCCTGCCGGATGGGGTTGGTAGGGATCGAAATGGCAGACCTGAGAGAGCGACTGCGCAAGCTCGAAGCGATCGCGACAGGGGTGGATCCGTAGCGCCGCCGAGGAGCTGACCTTTGCGTCCCCCAAAGCGGCTGCGCACGCCGAGCTGGTCGTGCCGGACATGGAACGATTGCTTTTCCGCGCTGTTCCCCCCTTGAGGCAGCGACGGAGACGGAGAGTTGCGGATATTGCTGATCGGCGCGACCGGGTTCATCGGCTCGGCCCTCGCGGCGAAGCTGGCCTCCCAAGGGCATGAGGTGATCGGTGCCGCCCGCAGGATCGACCCCGCCGCGCGCCGCCTGCCCGTCAGCCGCTGGGTCGCTTTGGATCTGCGCCGCGCCACGACCGCGGAAGCCTGGCTGCCGCACCTCACCGGCATGGACGCAGTCGTGAACTGCGCGGGAACGTTGCAAGACAATCAGCGGGATTCGACCGAGGCGGTGCACGAAAGCGCGCCGGCGGCCTTGTGGGCGGCGTGTGAGCGGGCAGGGGTTCGCCGCGTGATCCATTTCTCGGCAATGGGAGTGGATCGAGGCGCTCTCAGCCGCTTTTCCTCCACCAAGGAGCGGGGGGACGCGGCGCTTGCCGCGCGCGATCTCGATTGGGTGATCCTTCGCCCCTCGGTCGTGGTCGGGCGTCAGGCCTATGGCGGCAGCGCGCTGTTCCGCGGCCTTGCAGCCTTTCCGATCCTGCCGAGCAATCCTGAAGCGGGGCCGCTCGACATTGTCCAGCTTGACGACGTCGTTGAGACGGTGGTGCGGCTATTGGCGCCCGGAGCTCCTGCGAGGCTAAAGCTCGAGCTTGCCGGGCCGGAGCGCCTGAGCTTTGAAGAGGTTGTGGCCGCTTATCGGCGGTGGCTCGGCTGGACGCCGGCGCGGATCGTCCGCGCGCCAGCAGCCTTGATGGGTTCCGTATATCGGGGGGGCGACCTCATCGCGAAGCTCGGCTGGCGGCCGCCGATCCGGAGCACGGCGCGGCGTGAGATCGTTCGCGGGGCCGTCGGTGATTCGGGCCCCTGGAAGCGCGCAACGGGGATTGAGCCAAGGTCGCTCGCCAGCGCGCTGGCAGCCGAACCTGCCTCTGTGCAGGAGCGCTGGTTCGCGAGGCTTTATCTGTTGAAGCCGCTCGCGATCGGCATCTTCGCGCTTTTCTGGATCATGACGGGCATCATCTCCTTGGGCCCGGGCTTCCATCACGCAGAATGGCTGATGGAAATCGCCGGCGCCGGTCCCTTACTGTCTCCGCTAAGCGTGATCGCCGGCGGCGTGGCCGACATCCTCGTCGGTCTCGCCATTTTATACCGGCGCACGACGCGGCTGGCGCTCCTTGCCGCGATTGGCCTTTCGATCTTCTACGTGGTCGCGGGGACGCTCCTCCTCCCTGAGCTCTGGAGGGATCCACTGGGGCCGATGATGAAGATCTGGCCGATCCTCGTCTTCAACCTTCTCTGTCTTGCGATCCTGGACGAACGGTGACCGAATATTACGTCCTCAAATTCCTCCACGTCATCGGCGCAACCGTGCTGCTCGGGACGGGCGCCGGCATTGCCTTTTTCATGCTGCTCGCGCACCGCACGCGCGATGCGGTGGTGATTGCCGGCGTTGCCCGGATCGTGGTGATCGCTGATTTCGTGTTCACGACGACGGCCGTGATCCTGCAGCCGATCACGGGGGTCCTGCTGGCGCGCTCCGTGGGTTACGAGCTGACCGAGGGCTGGATTCTGGCCTCCATCGGGCTTTACCTCTTCACCGGGGCCTTCTGGTTGCCGGTGCTATGGATGCAAGCTCGCATGCGCACGCTCGCACGTGAGGCTGTCGCAGGCGGGACGCCGCTTCCGCCCGAATATCATCGCCTCTTTCGCACCTGGTTCGCGTTCGGGTTGCCCGCCTTCGCCGCCGTTCTTGCCATCTTTTGGCTGATGATCACTCGTCCGGAGATCAGCCTTTGACGGAAGAGAAGCTCGGCTTCGGCAGCAGAGTGCTGATCGGTGCGATCGCCGGCCTGGTCGGCACCATTGCCATGACAAGCGCAATGCGGCGGCTTCACGAGAAGCTGCCTCCCCAGGAGCGCTACCCACTGACACCGCGGGAGATCATCGACGAAGCAGCGGCACAAGCGGACCTCGAAATCACCAGCGAAGGGGCCAAGGACCTGACGATTGCCGGCCACTTTGCTTACGGTGCAGCCTGCGGTGCCTTGCTGGGGGCAATCAACCCGCGTCTCAGTGCCGGCAGCGGCGCTGCCGCCGGCGTCGCTGTGTGGCTCGTCAGCTATCTAGGCTGGATACCGGCGGCTGACATCCTGAAGCCCGCAACCGGTCATCCCCCGCGCCGAAATGCGTTGATGATCGGCGTACACCTTCTCTGGGGAGCCGCCACGGCCAAGGCGATGCGCGAGCTCTTTCGAATCCGCACGACCATGATCGAGGACGGCCCCAACCGCGATGCGCCGGGCAGCGGTTCCTAATCACGATCATCGCCGGGCGGATTCATCTGGCGCAGCAGCAATGGGACGGCGTTCGGTCGTCGAGGGGGAAGGTCTTGGACTTCTCAGAGCGCCTGATCGAGGATCGGGCGGGAACGCCGCCGCGCTTTACCTCGACCGATCGAGAGCAAGCTGGCCCGAAAAGGAGATGCCGGTCAGTCGATGCGCGGGTTGAAATTGGGGGGGTCGCTCGCCGGAAAGCTCTCGTCCGACGCTTCGTCAACCTTGGTCCACTCTTTAGGCGGGTCACGCATTGCCGACGGACCGGCAGGACGGACATTGCCTGAATTGCCGACCGCGCCATGCGCACCGCCATGCCTGAGGGCCGGGGCTGCCGGATCATCAAGATCGTCGTCGCCGCCCCAGTATGTGCGGGCCACGAAATAGCCCAGAGCCGCCGCGGCGGCGGCCCCGATGCCGGTCAAGAGTGCCGTGTTTCTGTTCCATTCAGGCATGGTCACACCGTCTCCATTGTTGCGGTGGTGGCAGGGGGCAGTCCATGGGTTCCGGCCACCCGCATCAGCTCGGCCTTACGAGCCACCATTCGGTCCGCCAGCGCATCGAGATCCACGTCCGTCGCGCGCGCCTGGGCGAAAATATTGTTCTTTTCGCTCTCTTCCTCTTCGATGTGATGCTCGATCTGCTCCTTCAGCACCTTTACCTTTGCCTCGAAGAAACTGTCCCCGGCCGAGCCGGCTTCGATCTCGTTGATGAGCAGCTTCGCGCCATCATGCTCGACCAACGCTTCGTCGAGATCCGCGTCCTCGATCTTCCCACGGAGCGCCGGGTACAGGATCTCTTCCTCGAGCATCGAATGGACCTTGAGCTCGGTGCATATCCGGCGGGCAAACTCCTCCTTGCCTGCCTCGTCGCGCGCATTCTCGAATTCTTTGAACAATTGCTCGACCCGGCGATGATCGTCGGTGAGGAGCTGGATTGCGTCTTGCTCGCCCCGAGCAGCCATTCATGCCTCCTGTTGTGCTTCGGGAACATTCGGACCAAGGGACCGGTTCCCGCAAATAACCGGCGAGGACGCGACCTTGAACGACACTGAAACCCTCTCCCAAGTTCTTCCCAACGAGACGGAGGAAGCTGCGCGCCGGCTGCTTTCGAAGGCAGCCGAACGGGGTCTGAAGCTGGCGACCGCCGAGAGCTGCACCGGGGGCATGCTGGCGTCTCTGCTGACGGACGTGCAGGGCGTTGCTCACACGTTCGACCGCGGCTTTGTGACTTACTCCTATGAGGCCAAGAACGAGATGCTGGGGATCTCCATGGAGATCATCCGCGAGAACAAGGCCGTGAGCCGGGAGGTGGCGGTCGCGATGGCCGAAGGAGCATTGGAGCGCTCACGCGCCAATGTCGCACTTGCAATCACGGGCTTTGCGGATGCGGGCGTTGAACCCGGGCTTGTTCACTTCGCCTGCGCGCGGGCAGGCCGAAGGACGGCGCACCGGGAGGAGCATTTCGGCCCCGGGGGCCGGGGGGCCACCCGCGTCAAGTGCATGAAGACGGCGATTGAAATGATGACGGACATGCTTTGATGGCAAAAAAGGCGCCGTTCGAGTCAATCCACCGGCACGGTTTCGTGCGGGTCGCGGCAGCCACCCCAGTGGCAAGCGCGGGTGACGTGCCCTTCAACGTCAAGCAAACTGTGGCGCTGACGCGCGAAGCGCACGAGCGCGGCTGTGATCTGCTTGTTTTCCCAGAGCTCAATGTCTCGTCCTACGCGGTCGACGACTTCCACCTGCAGGAGGCCTTTCTCGACGCCGTCGAACAGGGCATTGCCGACGTTTGCGAGGCGACGGGGGGCTTCGGGCCCGTGCTTGCCGTTGGCGCTCCCCTTCGCCGCAACGGCCGGCTTTATAATTGCGGCTTGGTCATCTCGCGCGGCCGGATTCTCGGGGCCGTGCCGAAGTCATTCCTCCCCAATTATCGCGAATATTATGAAAAGCGCTGGTTCGCGCTCGGTTTTGGGCTGAATGGCCTCGACATCGCCGTGGCCGGACAAACCGTGCCTTTCGGTACCGATCTCATCTTCGCCGCCGAGGACCTCGACGACTTCATCTTCCACGTCGAAATTTGTGAAGATTACTGGGCGCCGCAACCACCATCGACGGTGGGCGCTCTTTCCGGCGCGCTGATCCTTTGCAACCTTTCCGCCTCGAACATCACGATCGGCAAGG
>JALYNE010000173.1 GCA_030773375.1 Pseudomonadota bacterium | reverse complement strand
CTGGCGGCGGAGCCGATCTGGCAGCGACGCCTACCGGCGGTGCGGCCGGCGCAGCGACACCAGCTCAGTCCGGCGGCGGTTCGGCAGGTGGCGGCGCCGCCGAAAGGCTCGCCGGCCAGGTCAGGGAGCAGGTAACGGCGCTACGCAGCCAAGCCACCGACAAGGTTCACCAGCTCGCCGACACCGGCAAGGAGCGGGTCACCTCCGCACTGGATAACATCACCGAAATCATCAACGATGCCGCTCGATCCGTCGATGCTCGCCTCGGCGATCAATATGGCCAATATGCCCATCGCGCAGCTGATGCCGTGTCTTCGTTCACGCAGAGCCTGCGCGGAAAGAGCGTTGATGAGCTCGTTGACGACACCCGCGCGGCGGTTCGGAAAAGCCCCGGAATCGCGATCGGCACGGCCGCCGTCCTCGGCTTCGCATTGATGCGCGTCGTCAAGGCGGGGATGCCGACCGACAGTGGCGGGACAGGCGATTCCGGCGGTAGCGGCCAAGCCGGTGGCGGCGCGGGTGGTGGCAGCGCTGGCGCCGGCGGCTGATGGTGGACGCCCGCGTGCAGACTCCCCGGCCGGATAACCCTGCGGACGCATCGATCGGGGACTTGTTTCACGAGCTGATCGATGATGGGCGCAACCTCCTCGGCGCGGAGATCAATCTCTACAAACAGATTGCAGCCTATCGAGCCAACAAGGCCAAGAATGGTGTCATTGCAATCGTTGCTGTTATCTTCCTCCTCAATGCGGCCTTGGTTGCGTTCTTTGTCGGGCTGGTGATGGGCTTGGCTGATCTGATCGGTCCGGTGGCGGCTGGCCTGGTGGTCCTTGCCGTCACGGGCGGAATTGCTTTTCTGATCGTTCGCTCCGCAGCCGGTAAGCTGGCGGCGCTCGGTGGCGACAAGGAGGAGAAAGCGGCTCTCAAGGCGGGCGAGCAGCGGGCATGAACAAGAAGCGTGCGGCACAGGGTTCCGCGATGCAGCTCGAACGGGCCCAATATGAAGTTGAGCAAGCGAAGAAGAGGTTCGCCTCGACCATGGGCTCGCTTCAGTACCGGCTGAAGCCAGGCACCCTGGTCAACAACGCCTGGGAGGGCGTCCGTGAGAAGAGCAGCGAGGCCGCCGACGAGGCGCTGCATGCAGTCAATGGTCTGGCTGACGGTGCCGTGCAGGCGGCACGAACGCGGCCGGTGGCCGCCTCGGGCATCGCTGCAGCGGCAGTGATCTTCCTTGCCCGCGGACAGCTCCGGCGCGCCGCTTCATGGATGTTCACGCGCGGCGAGGACAAAGGCATCGTCAGGACCAAATTGGTCAACGGTGACGAAAATTACGACCTGACCGCTCCAACGGTTGCAGGTCGAACAATCAAGGAGTGAGTTGATGGCTACCACAACAGAAGCGGAAAATGGCACCCAGACCGGCACCGCAAATGGAGCGGATGCAGCGACAACCGGCCGCGTCCGCCAAGCCCTCGATGGGGCGCGAACCCGCGCAAGCGTGGCCTACGGCGCAGCTCGGGAACGGACGAACGCCGTCTATGGATCGGCGCGTGAGCGGGCAAGCGGCGCCACCCGCCAGACGGCGCAGCGGGTTGAAACCAATCCGCTCGTGGCGGTCGCGGGCGGATTGGCCGTCGGCGCAATCTTGGGGGCTATTCTTCCCCGGACGGAGCGCGAGATGCAGGCGCTGGGCAGCGTCGGGCACATAGTCACCGATGCCGCACGGGAAGCCGCGAACACGGCCGTCGAAACGGGGCGGCAACAGGTAAATGAGCTCACCTCCAACGCGATGGCGAAGGTCGGCGGGGCGGTCGTGCAGGCGGTCGTGTCCGGCGACGGCGCTCAAAACCAGTAACGGTGAGAGGCCCGACGCTGATGCGTCGGGCCTTCTTTTCCGGACCTTAGAGTGCTTGTCAGTCAGGTGAATCACCTGACGGCTTGGAAAGCACGGCAAACAAAGCAAACTGAAATATTCTCTCGAGGTGGAAGCGAGAACGCATTCGTTCCGCTCCGGCCCGGATCTCCGCCGGCGTCGCAGCCAGGAGCTTGGCGTCACAATGTCATCAGCGCCCTCGCGGCAAGCCACGCCGACAGCGCCGCCAGTGGCAGGGTGGCGGCCCACGAGAGCAGGACGTTTCGGAGAACGCTCCAGTTTGTCGTGCCCGCGCCCAGGCCGACGCCGGCGATCGACCCGACCGACACGTGGGTCGTCGACACGGGAAGGCCGTACCTGCTCGCCAGGAGAACCAGCCCTGCCGTGATGAGATTGGCCGACACGCCTTGCCGGGCATCCATGGTGTTCAAGCGGAGGCTCATCGTTTCGGCCACACGCCGCGCCAGGATCAGGCCTCCAAATGCGATAGCGGCCCCAACCAGCACCATCGATGAGATTCCGGAAACCTGAGCGCCAATCAGCAAAGCCGCCAGCTTGGGCGTATCGTTCACGCTGCGGGCGAAGCAGATCGTCGCGGCCGAGAAGATATGGGCGCGGTCCAGGAACATGGAGAATGTCAAACGGGCCGCCGGAACGGGGATCGTGTCGCAGCTTTGCTCCGAGGCGACGACAAGAGACGGCAATCCCGAGATCGTCTGCAGCGCGGAGGCGCCCTCGCCTTCAATCGGCCGCGACACTGCGCCCTCCACCAGGCACAGGCAATCGGCATCACTTTGCCGACGTCGCAGACCCTGATGGACGAGCATGCCGCAAGCTGCCGCGAGCACCGGGCTGAGGAGCAGCGGAAGAACGAACTTGTTGCCGAGGTGGTGCAGGTCAAGGCTGCTCCCCGAAGCGGCGAAGCCTGCGCCGATCATTGCGCCGAGAAGGGCATGGGTGGTGGAGATTGGAAAGCCAGTCCGCGTCGCGGTGATCACCGTCACCGCCGCCCCCGTCGCCACTGCGGCCATGAAGTGCGGCGCGGCGGCTACACTGTCAGGGACGAGACCGGCGCCTGAAAACGCTCGGACCAGCTCTCCTGCCAGCAGCAGCGAAAAGATGCTCCCGGCGACCGTGGCGAATGTCGCCAGAAGGAGCGCATTGCGGTAACTCAGCGCGTGCGCGCCCCAGACGGTGGCGAAGCCCTTGAAATTGTCGTTGGCACCATTGCTGAAGGCGAGGAACAGCGCGGCGGTCGCAATCACCCACGACATGCTCAGTTGCAGTCTGCCGAACGGAGCGTCGCAACGCAGTCGTTTAAGAGCGCTCGAGCCCTGCTTGGCGTCTTGTCCTCGGCAGAGCTCTGCAACTGCTGTTTGTTTCGTTCTTTCGCGATGGCGTGCACGGCCGCTCCAGCTGGTTGCGTAGGAGCCATTCGGCGAAGACAACCTTGAGGTTACTCGGCACCAAAAAGATCATGCGCCGCCCATCGTCACCGCCGCTGGAGGTTTCCTTTCGCATTCTCGTCAGCGCAATCGGTCCAATGCTGAAGCGTTTTCGGGATGCGCTCAGATAGACCTCGAGCGGCGATGCTGTTAGGCGCCGTGCCATGAGCAAGCTTCATCTCGTTTTCGGCGGGCGCGTGAAGGATCCGCAGGGCCTCGACTTCGACCTTTCAACCGTTCACGTGGTTGGTCTTTATCCAGACTATGCCAGCGCGCTCGATGCCTGGCGCGCCAATGCGCAACGAACGGTCGATGATGCCGAAATGAAGTATGTCGTCGTCCATCTCCACCGGCTGCTCGAGCCCGAGCTCGGCGGACACGAAGACTGACTCAGGCTCCTCGATAGCGCAGGAGCAGGAGCGGCCTTGCGAGCAGAAGGCCCGCGAGGAAACCGCCGATATGCGCGCCAATCGCGATGCGCGCGCCGACCGTCTCGAAGGTCAGGCCGACAATCAGCTGCAGCACCACCCACGCCGCGGCGAGCCAGAGTGCGTTCAGCCACAAAGCCAGCGTCGGGTTCGCGACCCTCACCTTGTTGCGCCCAAACATGATCGCATAAGCGCCGAGCACGGCCGAAATCGCACCGCTCGCCCCCACCATCGGCATGTTTTCCGACGGGTTGGTCGCCCAATGCGCAGCGGCAGCGGCATAAGCCCCCACGATGTAAAGGATGAGCAGCTGACGCCCGCCAATGATCGTCTCGACCGACCGGCCACAGAAGAGATGGATGAGCAGGTTCAAGAGGAGATGGGCGAGCCCCGCGTGGACATAAGTCGCCGTGAGCGGCGTCAGGAACAAAGGTGCGAGCACCTGGTCGCCCGAAAGCCCGCTGACCCGAGCCGGTGTGAAGCCCGCCCAGAGCGCGGCAAGATCACCAATGCCGAGACCAGCAACGAGGGCCCACATACCAGCAGTGAGCGCCGCAATGGCAAGCGTCACGCGCGCATGGCGCCAGTTTTCGGGTGGACGCATCTTGACAAAGGCAAGTCATCTGCCGCGAGCTGCGGATCAGATGAACTCGACCTTCTCGATCGAATAATATTTGTCACCCGAAGGCGCGGAGACTTCAACCTCGTCCCCGACACTGCGTCCGATCAGCGCACGTCCAAGCGGTGACGAATAGCTGATCCGTCCTACCTTCGCATCGGCCTCGGTCTGCCCGACGATCTGATACTTCACCGGCTTGTCGTTCTCATCGAGAAGATGAACGGTCGCGCCGAACACCACCTTGTCGCCTGAAAGGGTGGTCGGATCGATGACCATTGCACGGCTGAGGCGGTCTTCGATGTCGGCGATTTGCGCCTCGACCTGCCCCTGCCGCTCCTTCGCCGCGTGATATTCGGCATTCTCCGACAGATCGCCGTGCGCGCGGGCTTCCTCGATGGCGTCGATGATCGCGGGACGCTCCACCGTCTTCAAGTGCCGAACCTCGGTCTGCAGCCTTTGATAGCCTTCGGCCAGCATCGGCATCTTGTCCACCGTCGCCATCGTTCGCCTTTCGTCAAAACTTCTGATTCGCCGCTCTTCGCAAAGACCGGCTGATGTGAGCTGGATTGTCAGGATATCGCTCGGGAGGATGAATAATAGTCCTGAAGCGAACGGACTTCAAGGTGGTGCTCCCGCTGGGCCGCGATCGCGCGCACCACAGCGGCGCTCGAAGCTGCGGTGGTGAAATAGGGCACCTTCTGCATGACCGCGGACCCGCGGATCGAGGCCGAATCCTTGTGGCTCTGCCAGCCCTCGGTGGTGTTGAAGATGAGGTCGACCTCGCCGTCCTTGATCTTGTCGACGATGTGCGGCCGCCCCTGGGCGACTTTGTTCACCTGCGCGACGTCGATCCCCTGGCTTCGAAGATAGTCGGCCGTCCCGCCGGTCGCGATCACTCGGAACCCAAGTTCCGCAAGCGCGCGCACCGGCGGCGCGATCAGCGACTTGTCGCTGTCCTTGACAGAGACGAAGAGCGTCCCGCTGCTCGGCAACTGCACGCCGCCGCCGATCTGCGACTTGAGGTAAGCCTTGGCAAAATCCTCGTCGATCCCCATGACCTCGCCTGTGGACTTCATTTCCGGCGACAACACAGGGTCGGTGCCGGGGAAACGCGCAAAGGGGAACACAGCCTCCTTGACGGCAACGTGCTTGATGTCGCGGTGGATCGGCAGGAACTTCATGAGATCCTCGCCAGCCATGACGCGCGCTGCAATTTTAGCGACCGGGGTCCCGATCGCCTTCGCGACGAAGGGCACGGTTCGGCTCGCGCGCGGATTGACCTCGATCAGATAAACGGCGCCGTCCTTGACGGCGAACTGCGCGTTCATGAGGCCCCGCACCCCGAGCGCGAGCGCGAGCGCACGTGCTTGGCGCTCGATTTCCTGCACGATGGCGGGTTCGAGGCTGTACGGCGGAAGCGAGCATGCACTGTCGCCGGAATGCACGCCGGCTTCCTCGATATGCTGCATCACCCCGGCGATCACGACGTCCTTGCCGTCCGAAATCGCATCGACATCGACCTCGATCGCGTCGCGCAGATACTGGTCGATGAGAACCGGGCTGTCGCCTGACACCTGTACCGCGGTCACGATATAGTCATCGAGCTGAGCGGGACCGTCGACGATTTCCATGGCGCGCCCGCCGAGCACGTAGCTGGGACGGGTCAGCACCGGATAGCCGATGCGCTCGGCGACGGTGAGCGCCTCCTCGCGGCTGCGGGCCATTCCGTTTTGCGGCTGTTTCAGGCCGAGGCGATCGACGAGGGCGGCAAAGCGCTCGCGGTCTTCAGCAAGGTCGATGGCGTCGGGCGACGTGCCGAGGATCGGGATGCCCGCTTTTTCCAGCGCTGCGGCGAGTTTCAGCGGCGTCTGGCCGCCGAACTGGACAATGACCCCGACCAGCTCGCCCCGCAATTGCTCCACGTGCAGGATCTCAAGCACGTCCTCGATCGTAAGCGGTTCGAAGTATAGCCGGTCCGACGTATCATAGTCCGTCGACACCGTCTCCGGATTGCAGTTGATCATGATCGTTTCGAAGCCTGCTTCATCAAGGGCGTAGCAGGCGTGGCAGCAGCAATAATCGAACTCGATCCCCTGCCCGATGCGGTTGGGCCCTCCGCCCAAGATCACCACCTTGCGCCGATCGGAGGGCTGGCTCTCGTCCTCGGGCTCGCCGAAGGTCGGCGCCTCGTAGGTCGAATACATGTAGGGCGTGCGCGCCGCGAACTCGGCGGCAACCGTGTCGATGCGCTTGAAGACCGGGCGAACACCGAGGCGATGGCGAAGCGCGCGCACCTCGTCTTCGCTGGTCGCGCCGACCATGGCCTTCACCGCATCGTGGATGAGACCATGGCTGCGCGCGCGGACCTTGTGTGCATCGCCGCGGATGTTCGCCGCCTTGAGAGCAAGCTCAGCCAGCCGCCGGTCCGAAAAGCCCATCGCCTTCAGCCGCCGAAGGCCGGCCGCGTCGTTGGGCAGGCCATCGCTGCAGATCGCATTCTCCGCCTGAACGATCTCGCTGATCCGCTCCAGGAACCAGGGATCATATTTGGAGATGGCGTGCACCTCCTCTACACTGAAGCCTTCGCG
>JALYNE010000172.1 GCA_030773375.1 Pseudomonadota bacterium | reverse complement strand
CGCTGGAAGGAACGCGGCCGGTTCTTGTGGAGATCCAGGCGCTCACCGTGCGGCTTGCGAGCGGCGCGACGCCGCGGCGGGCGGTGGTCGGCTGGGACAGCGGCAGGCTGGCCATGGTGCTTGCAGTACTTGAAGCCCGGTGCGGCCTCAGCTTTTCAACGGCCGAAGTGTACCTCAACATCGCGGGCGGTTACCGGGTCAGCGACCCGGCAGCCGATCTCGCGGTCGCCGCAGCGCTGATTTCGGCCCTTTCCGAGCGGCCGCTTCCCGCCGACATGGTGGTCTTTGGGGAGGTCGCATTGTCGGGCGAACTTCGCCCGGTGGCGCATGGCGCCCTCCGGCTCAAGGAAGCCGCCAAGCTCGGGTTCGAGCGGGCATTGGTTCCCGCTTCGCTTGCCGGCGACAAAGGGAGCGTCGGGCTCACCGGCTTCCGGACCCTTGGCGAACTCGTTGACCATCTGCTGGGCCGCCACTAGCGGTCGGAACCATGGGCTTGACTGGTCTCGACATGCTGGTGCTGCTGCTGGTTGGCGGCGGGATGATCCTCGGCTTTTTGCGAGGATTCGTGACAGAGGTCTTTTCGCTCCTTGCGTGGGTGGCCGCTATTCTCGCCTTGAAGCTTCTCCACGAGCCGGCCACCGGCGCGCTGGTGGAGCCGGTCGGAACACGCGCCGGCGCGGCCGTCCTCGCCTTCGCGGTCATTTTCGGGCTGACTTTTGTCGGCGGCAAACTCGTTGCCCGCAGCATTGGCCGCAGGGCCAAGACGTCGCTGGTGGGGCCGATCGACCGCTTTCTTGGCGGCGGTTTCGGCGCGCTGAAAGGGCTTATCGGCGGGACTTTGCTCTATCTGGCAGCCACTTTGGTGTACGACACCATTTACGGACGGATGGCCCCACGGCCTGAGTGGATTGCCCAGTCACGTACGTATCCGCTCCTGCATGCGACCGGAGGTGCGATCGTCGAATTCGTGGAGCGCCGCCGCCGCGGGGGTGAGCCCGATCCCGCCAATTCGGCTGACGCCAATCTGCAAAACGAACAATGACCGAGATCCGGTTCTACGACACGATGGCGCGGGAAAAGCGGGTCTTCGAGCCCGCGGACCCGCGAAGGGTCACCATGTATGTCTGTGGCCCCACCGTTTACAATCGCGCCCATATCGGCAACGCCCGCCCGGCTGTGGTGTTCGACCTGCTCGCGCGGCTGCTC
This sequence comes from Pseudomonadota bacterium, assembly GCA_030773375.1. Classification (GTDB taxonomy): domain Bacteria; phylum Pseudomonadota; class Alphaproteobacteria; order Sphingomonadales; family Sphingomonadaceae; genus Allosphingosinicella. The sequence continues at coordinate 5,787 of JALYNE010000172.1, read as the reverse complement.
CGCCACGTTTTTGGTGAGAACAGCCTGGTCTACGCGCGCAACGTCACGGACGTCGACGACAAGATCATCGAGGCCGCACGGGAAGAGGGTGTCGCGCCATCGGTGATCACCGAGCGCTACGAACGCTTCTACCTCGATGACATGGCTGCGCTGGGGGTCGGCGCGCCTGCAATCGCGCCCCGTGCGACCGAGACGATCGACGCGATGATCGGCATGATCGAGCGGCTGATCGGTACGGGCAATGCCTACGAAGCCGACGGGCACATCCTCTTCCACGTTCCCTCGGATCCGGATTACGGCGCACTCGGTCGGCGAGACCGCGAGGCAATGATCGCGGGGGCGCGCGTGGAAGTCGCTTCCTACAAGAAGGATCCCGCAGACTTCGTGCTCTGGAAGCCCTCCGAGCCACAGGTGATCGGCTGGGACAGCCCGTGGGGCAGGGGGCGGCCGGGTTGGCACATCGAATGCTCGGCAATGATCGAGGCACATCTGGGGCAGACGATCGACATGCACGGCGGCGGGCTCGACCTCATCTTCCCGCACCACGAAAATGAAATCGCGCAGAGCCGCTGCGCCCACGGTGGCGCTCCGCTGGCCCGCTACTGGCTCCATAACGGCTTTCTCTCGATGGCCGGGAGCGAGAAGATGTCGAAGTCGCTCGGCAATGTGGTGAGCGTCGGTGAACTCCTCGACCAAGGCCATAAAGGCGAAGTGCTGCGCTTTGCGCTCCTCTCGGCCCACTACAGACAACCGCTTGAATGGTCCTCGCAGCTGATCGTGCAGAGCAAGGCGACGCTGGACCGCCTTTATCGCAGTGCAGCCGACGCCGACCCTGGTGCGCCGGACCCAAAGGTGGTCGAGGCTGTGTCGGACGATCTCAACACGCCACTCGCCCTCTCGCGGCTATCCGCAATCGAAGACCCAGCCGTCCTTCGAGCAAGCGCCGCACTGCTTGGCTTGCTCGGCGAGACTTCTGCCGCCTGGTTCCAGGGTGAGGGCGACGCCCGCATCGACGCGCTTGTCGAGGCACGATCCGCTGCAAAGAAGGAGCGCAACTTCGCGGAGGCCGACCGGATCCGAGCCGAACTTGCCGCCAGCGGCATCCTGTTGGAGGACGGCCCCTCAGGAACCAGCTGGCGCCGCCCCTGACGAGAGCTCACCAGGCGGCCTGGAGCAGCGCCGGTTTCGCCCGGTGGCGCTGAAGTTCCGGTCGACCTATATGCCGGCCTATGACCACGGCGCTCTACAATCGCGACATCTTGCGCTTGGCAGCTTCGATCCCACACCACGGGCGGCTCGATCGGCCGCAAGCGACCGTCGAGAAACGCTCGCCCGTATGTGGCAGCCGCATCACCGTTGATGTGGTGCTCGCCGAGACCGGGCGGATTGAAGCGCTCGCTCAAGAGGTGAAAGCCTGCGCGCTGGGTCAGGCATCTGCGTCGCTGATGGGGGCAGCCGCACTTGGCCGGAGCGCCGCCGAGCTGGCGCGCGCACGCGACTTGCTTGCCGATTTCCTGGACGGAAGATGCGATCATCCGGGGGAGTGGCCAGGGCTTGAGATCTTCCGCGACGCGCGCCCTTACAAGGCGCGACATGCCTCGATCCTGCTCCCCTTCCAGGCGGTCGCCGAGGCGGCGTTGAGCGCGAGGCGCTGATGGAGCCGCACACGGCCGAAGCTGCCACGATGGTGCTGCGCGACGGCGTCATCGTCCTTGGCGCTGCAATGCTGTTCGTGACGTCGTTCCGTCGTCTCGGCCTGGGCGCGGTGCTCGGCTACCTGCTTGCCGGCGCGCTTGTTGGTCCGGACGGGCTTGGCCTCGTGCGCTCGGGCGGCGAGCAGATGATGCGCATTGCCGATTTCGGCATCGTCCTTCTGCTGTTTCTCGTCGGGCTGGAGCTCCACCCAAGCAGGCTGTGGCGGTTGAAGCACGACATCTTTGGCCTGGGCACGCTCCAGGTCGCGGTCTCCGGCGTCGCGCTGGCGCTTCTCGTCAAAGTCGCGACGGGGATGAGCTGGCCGGCTTCGCTGGCGATCGGCCTTCCGCTCGCGCTTTCATCGACGGCGCAGGTGCTGCCGAGTCTCAGGTCTTCGGGCGAGATCAACACGCGCCCGGGCGAACGGGCTTTCTCGATCCTGCTTTTTCAGGACCTGTCGATCGTCCCGCTGATCACCATCATCGCCGCGCTTTCGCGTGCGCCGGCCGATCCGTCCGCGCCGCCGGGCTGGCAGCTGGCGCTGTACACGGTGGGCGCGATCGTTGGCCTCGTTCTTGCCGGTCGGTTCGTCATCAACCCGCTGTTCCGCATCATTGGCCGCGTCAGCGAGCGAGAGCTTTTCGTCGTTGCGGGCCTTTTCACGGTGCTGGCGAGCGCTGCGGTGATGGAAGCATTGCACCTGTCTACCGCGCTCGGCGCCTTTATCGCCGGCGTGATGCTGGCGGATTCCCCTTATCGCCATGAGCTCGAGACGGACATCGAGCCGTTTCGATCGCTCCTCCTGGGACTTTTCTTCGTCGCGGTCGGCATGATGCTGGACCTCGATGCCGTGGTTGACCGGCCGTTGTTCGTGGTCGGCATGGCGCTGGCGCTGATCGCAGTGAAGTCGGCCGTGCTGTTTGGCCTGGCGAAACTCTTCCGGATGGAAACGCGCAAGGCTTTGCGCCTCGGCCTGCTTCTAAGCCAGGGGGGCGAATTCGCGTTCGTGCTGTTCGCCGTGGCGCTCAGCGCAATGCTGATCACACCCACCGCCGCCAGCCTGTTCGGAGCCATCGTCACCGTGTCCATGGCTTCGACGCCGTTCCTGATGATGTTCAACCGCTGGAGGGAGCGACGTGCTTCCGTCCGGCAAGGCGCCGGGCTGGACGGCCCGGAGCTTTCCGCAGAGTCGCGCGCGATCGTGATCGGCTATGGCCGCTTCGGGCAGACGGTGGCGCAAATGCTGATGGCAAAGGGGATCAGCCTCACCATCATCGACTTGAAAGCGAGCCAGATCGAGCTGAGCGGCAGCTTCGGGATGAAGGTCTATTACGGCGACGGGACGCGCCTCGACCTTCTCCGCGCAGCCGGTGCCGCGGACGCGCAAGCGCTGCTCTTCTGCATTGACGGGACAAGCCTCGACGCGCGCAGGATGGAGCCGATCCTTCAAGCATTTCCCCAGGCCGCCGTGTTCGTCCGGGTGTTTGACCGGCGCCAGCTGATCGCTCTCGATGGTGTCGATCTTGCCGGCGCGTTCCGAGACGTTTTCGAGTCGGCGGTGCTGATGGGGCGCGAGGCGCTGGCGCGCTTCTGCGTGTCGGAGGAAGAGGTTGAGCGCGTTGAGCAGGAATTCCGGCGCAGGGATGCCGAACGCCTCGCTGCTCAAAGCAAGTCGGGCGACCTTCATGCCACCAAGCACCTGATGTTCCTCCCGGGCCGGAGCCTGCCGGATGCGAAGGAACAGCATGAAACCGCCAAATAGTGGTTCGCGCTGCCGGCGGTCAGAAGGGCTTCTTGATGGAAAACAAGACACGTTTGCTGACCAAACCCGGAGAAATCTCAACTTGGTCCATGTGCATCTTGCCGGTGAAGCCACCTCCGAGGTCCGCTTCTGCAACCAGCCGGTCCTCCTCGAACTCCCCATCGGGTAGCGGGCGGAGGCGATAGCGCTCGCTTTCTTGCCGGGAGCCGCAAACCACGATTTCGTTTGGGTTGCCAGGAGCGCACTGTTGCTGTCGCACCGGGCTTAGCTGCGCTTCATTGCGTGCCGTCACCGCCTTCAGATCGAAGTTCCCGGTGCCTTCACCACGGTTCAGCGGAGCCACCGGCTCCGAAACGAGCATGAGCGCAAAGAACATCAATCTGACCGCGTCTCCACAACGTGAGGATTCTCCGCCAATGAGGCGAAGATGTGGCACTCGGCGTGAGATCTGGTTTGACCTCTTCTCAAGTCCCTCAGACTCGGTTTGCTAGGCGACCCGGCTCGCAAGTGCTTCGATGATGGCTTCCACCGTGCGCTCATGCGGCGTTTGCTCGCTGCGGATGCGCAGATGCGCCTCCGAGTAGATCGGATTGCGGAGCTCGGCGAGTTGGCGAAGCACCGTGCCGGGATCCTTGTCCTTCAGGAGCGGGCGGTGCTCGCGCCGGGAAACACGTTCGGCCAGCGTTTCGATGTCGGCGTCGAGCCAGATCGCGATGCACTTCTCGAGGATAAGGCTGCGCGTCCGCTCGTTCATGAAGGCACCGCCGCCAGTGGCAATGACCTTCGGGGGGCCGTCGATGAGGCGCGCAATCACGCGCCGCTCGCCATCGCGAAAGTTCGCCTCCCCGAAGCGGTCGAAAATCTCGGAAATGCTCTGGTCGGCGGCGCGCTCGATCTCTTCGTCCGAGTCGGCGAAGCCGAGCCCAAGCCGCTTCGCGAGGCGCCTTCCGACGGTCGACTTGCCCGCCCCCATCAAACCGACAAGGACAATCGAGCGGTCGGGCCTGGTCAGCGCGTTCGGCATCAAGCCGGGGCTATACATGGTGCCGCTTCGTGGGGCAAAAGGCGCGCATGCCTAGAACATCGTTCGCCGCTCCGAAGCGCCGCAAATCGCCAGTCCCCACAATCCTGATCGTTCTGCTCGTGCTGCTGATCGGTGGCCTGATCTACTTGTCGATGAAGGATACCGAAGTGCCCCAGCAGCGGGTCGAGCAGGACGTCACGAATGAAGCGCTGGCGAAGTAAGCTTCTCTTCGTCGGGGGAGCTGGGGCGCTCGCGCTTGCGATCCCGGCGCTGAGCCAGGAGACCAGGACCCCGGAATCGCTGCTGCCCCCTGGCTTCGGCGAACCTGAAGCGCCGCCGCCGGCGACGGCTCAAAATCCGGCGCCACCGGAAGAGACGGCTCCGTCGGCACCGGCGGCTCCCCCTCCGCCGCTCGCGCTGGAGGGCGGAGAGACCGTGATCGAGAACGCGGCGGCGGAGGATCTCGAAGCGCTGGAGGAACTCGAGCCGGAGCCTCCGGTCGAGATCCCCGATTTCGCGCGCCGCCGCATCGACGTGGTGGGGCCGTTCGAGCCTGGCAACTGGGGGCTCCCCTACGACGCGTTCGGAAGCGCCAACGGCCGCTTCCTTTCAACTTTGATGCGGCGGATGGACGCGCCTTTGCCGTCGCGCTGGATGTCGATGCTGCTCCGCCGCGCGCTCCTTTCGCGTGTGCCGGCGCCGACCTATGTGCACCCGGTGGACTGGGTCGCAGAGCGCGCCTGGTTGCTCTTGCGGATGGGAGAGGCCGATGCCGCACGGATGCTGGTCCAATCGGTCGACGTGGACCAATTCACTCCGAAGATGTTCGCGGTTGCCGTCCAGACTGCGCTCGCGACGGCAGATCCAGGCGCCTTGTGCCCGCTCGTGGTGCCCGGGCGCGAAATTTCCGACGAGCCTGTCTGGCCGCTCTCGGAAGCCATGTGCGCATCGCTTGAAGGAGAAGCGGGACGAGCGAGCGCATTGATCGATCAGGCGCGCCGCCGAAGCCGCGCCCGGCCGATCGACGTCACCCTTGCCGAGAAGGTGATCGGCGCGGGCCTCAACACCCGCCGTGCCGTCACCGTTCAATGGGACGATGTCGACGAGCTCAGCAGCTGGCGCTTCGGCATTGCAAGCGCAACCGGGTTGGAAATCCCTGAGCAATTGATGCGGAGCGCTGGGGCGCATGTTCGCGCCTGGCAGGCACGTGCGCCGATGCTGCCCGTCGAGCAGCGTATTGCTGCAGCGCAAACCGCGGCCTCGCTGGGCGTCTTCTCCAACGCTTCGTTGGTGGAACTCTACAGCC
>JALYNE010000171.1 GCA_030773375.1 Pseudomonadota bacterium | reverse complement strand
CGGCCGGTGAGCACCATGGCCATGCCTCGAACTGCCTCAACTGCGGTACGTCGCTCATCGGCGATTATTGCCATCGCTGCGGGCAGCAGGGCCATGTCCATCGCACGCTCGGCGCCTTCTGGCATGATCTTGCTCATAGTGTCCTTCATCTTGACGGAAAAATATGGAGGACTCTGCCGCTGCTCGCTTGGCATCCGGGCGAACTCACGCGCCGATATATCGAAGGCGAGCGGGCCCGCTTCGTGTCGCCCATGGCATTGTTCCTGTTTTCCGTTTTCCTGATGTTTGCTGCGATCGGTTTGTTGGGCGTGCCTTTGAACTCGGGAGGCAGTTCTCCGGCCGAGGAACGTGCCGAAGCAACGCGCGAGCTTCGCGAGGAGATGGCGGAAAGCAGTGCCAAGCTGGGAAAACTCCGAATGAAGCTTGAGCGGGCGCAGGCCGCCGGGCGGCCCACTGAAGATATCCAAGCACAAATCAACGGCGTGCACTTGGGCATGAGGCTCCACCAGCAGGCTTACCGCGTGGCGCTAAGGCACGCGAATGAGGAGGAAGCGCGTAAAGCTGAGCGCGGTCAGGAGAAGGCAGCCGCCAAAGATACGAGCGAATTCAACCTCATTGCGAAAACCGGCTGGCCTGCGCTCGATAAGGCCATGGAAAAGGCGGAGAAAAATCCGTCGCTGGTTCTCTATAAGCTGCAGACGAACGCGTATAAGTTTTCCTGGGCGCTGATCCCGATCTCGGTGCCGTTCGTGTGGCTGCTGTTCCTCCGTCGCAGGCGATATCGGCAGTTCGGCGCCTACGACCACACCGTCTTCGTCACTTACTCTATCTCGTTCATGACCTTGGGTTTCGTCGCTCTGATCCTGCTGCGGCCGCTCGATCCCGAAGAAATCATCGCCGGGCTGGCGATCACCTTCGGCCCTCCGATCCACATGTACCGGCAGCTGCGGGGCGCGTATCGGCTTTCGCGGTTCAGCGCCTTGTGGCGGACCTTCTTGCTATTGATCTTCGCTTGGATCGCCGCGAGCCTGTTCCTCACGCTGCTGGTCGCTGTCGGCGTCTTCGGCTGACCGATCAGGCGGGACAGGGATATTTCTTGCGCATGAGGCCCGCAAGGCCGGCCTTGATGCTCATCGAGCGCTGCTGGGGCGGGATCGACCGCAGATGGCCCAGCAGTTCGTCCGGGCCGAACGAAGCCTTTTTGGGCATGCAGGTCGCCGGCTTCCGGCCCGCCTTTGCAGCTTCATTCTGCTCGGCCCGGAGTTGCTTGCCGGAATTCTGGATCTCGGCCTTGAGCACCCCGAGGTCCTTCGACACCGTTGCCATCAAGCCCTTCTTCTTCAGCGCTTCGGCACGGGTCAGGAAATCCGAGATGGGCATCGACTGCGCGTGAAGCGCGCCCGCGGGTGCCAGCGCCATCAGCAGGGCAACGGCAACTTTCCGCATCAAGTCTCTCCCTTACGATTATGATTCGTTGTTTCGTTTGTAGTTGAACTGCTCAGGACAAACAAAAAGGGGAGCAGCAGTGCTGCTCCCCCTTGGCAAACGTTATCGCAGGTCGTCTCAGGCGCCCTGCGGTGCAGGTCCGCCGATGCTCCCGGGCCGCCGAGTGCTCGGGATCGAGGAACCCGCGACAGGAACGATCGGGCGCTTGGCCCCCGGATCTTCGCGCCCGATATCCTCGCCCTTGATCGCCTTGCGCGATTCCTCGCCGTTCAGCGTCTCATATTCGAGCAGGGCATTGGCGAGCCGGTGCAGCTCGTCGATATGCTCGGTCAGCACCTTGCGCGCGGTGGCCTCGGCCTCCTCGATCAGCCGCCGAACCTCGGCATCGATCAGCCGCGCCGTTTCTTCGGAGACGTGCTGGTTGCGCGAGACGCTGTGGCCGAGGAACACCTCTTCCTGATTATCGCGGTAGCGCAGCCAGCCAAGCTTCTCGCTCATTCCATATTCCATCACCATCGCGCGCGCCATGTCGGTGGCCTGCTGGATGTCGTTCGACGCGCCGGTGTTGAGTGCATCCTCCCCGTAAATGAGCTGCTCGGCGATGCGGCCGCCGAAGCACAAGGCGAGCCGCGCCTTCATCTGCTTCATGGACATCGAGTAGCGATCTCGCTCGGGCAGGTTCCAGGTGACGCCGAGCGCGCGGCCGCGCGGGATGATCGTCACCTTATGCAAGGGGTCGCAGCCCGGCACGTGGAGCGAGACAAGCGCGTGGCCGGCTTCGTGATAGGCGGTCGCCTTCTTCTCGTCCTCGGTCATGACCATGGACTTGCGCTCGGCGCCCATCATGACCTTGTCCTTGGCCTCTTCGAACTCGCTCATCGCAACCAGCCGCTTGCCCTTGCGAGCGGCGAGAAGCGCAGCCTCGTTTACGAGGTTAGCCAAATCTGCGCCGGAGAAGCCGGGCGTGCCCCGGGCAATCGTGCGCGGATCGACGTCGGGGGCGAGCGGCACCTTCTTCATGTGCACGGCGAGGATCTTCTCGCGGCCCTCGATGTCCGGACGCGGCACCACCACCTGCCGGTCGAAGCGGCCGGGGCGGAGCAGAGCCGGGTCGAGCACGTCCGGCCGGTTGGTCGCAGCGATGATGATGATGCCTTCATTGGCTTCAAAGCCGTCCATCTCGACCAGCAGCTGGTTCAAGGTCTGCTCGCGCTCGTCGTTGCCGTTGCCGAGGCCTGCGCCGCGGTGACGCCCGACCGCATCGATTTCGTCGATGAAGACGATGCAGGGCGCGTTTTTCTTGGCCTGTTCGAACATGTCGCGGACGCGCGACGCGCCGACGCCGACGAACATCTCGACGAAGTCGGAGCCCGAAATGGTGAAGAACGGCACGTTTGCCTCGCCGGCAATCGCGCGGGCAAGCAAAGTCTTGCCGGTACCGGGCGATCCCACCAGCAGCGCACCCTTCGGGATCTTGCCGCCGAGACGCGCGAACTTGGTCGGGTCCTTCAGGAAGTCGACGATCTCCTGCAGCTCCTCACGCGCTTCATCGATGCCGGCGACGTCGTCAAACGTCACGCGGCCGTGCTTCTCGGTCAGCAGTTTCGCTTTGGACTTGCCGAAGCCCATTGCACCCGAGCCTGCATTCTTCTGCATCTGGCGCATCACAAAAAAGGCAATGCCGAGGATCAAGAGGAACGGGAGCGACTGGTAGAGGAGAATCATCCAGACGCTGGTCTGCTGCTCGGGCTGCGCTGAGAAAGCGACGCCACGTTCCCGCAGGCGGTCAACCAGCTGGGGATCCTGCGGCGCATAGGTGCGAAACTTCTCGCCGTTGCTGAGCTCGCCCGAGATCACGTCCTTGCCGATCACGACCTCTTTTACGGTGCCTTCGTCGACCCGGCTCAGAAACTCGGAATATTGGATCCCATCGCCCGTGGCGCCGCGGCTGCCGCCGTCGATGATCTGCACGAACAGGACGAGCCCGAGCAAAATGCCCGCCCAGATGAAGAGGCTCTTCATCCATGGGTTGCTGCCGCCCTGAGGTTCCTTGCCGTCGTCGCTCATAAAACATCCCATCAAAGTGGTAGTTGATGGGATCCCGCACGGGGAAACCCAGCTTGTACCGCTCGTGCCTTTCCGAGACCTATAGATAGGCGTTCGGACGAGCTTGGCAATGTACCGCGCGGGAGTGAATGGGCCATTAGCGGCGAGCCGCCGAGCCGGCGAGCCGTGCTGCTTATGCTTCAGTCCGAAGATCCGGCCAGGGCGTCGAGCGCAGCGCTGACGTGCGCACGCAAGGCTGGATCGCGCGTCATCTCGAGCATCGCGCTCAGGCTCGCCCGCGCGGCCGCGACATCGCCTCCGATGAGTTCGAGCCGCGCCCGCTCCCACCAGCCGAAGCCGTGGGCGGGCGCTACCGTCGTCATACGCCGGTAGACAGTGAGCGCGCGCTCACTGTTTCCGGAGCGCTCGGCGCGGCTCGCCTGGTTGGTGAGGAGGCGCACCAGCACCTCGCGGTTGGACATGGCCGCGAGATGCTCGGCAGTGATCGCTCCGCCCCGGGTCGCGTGCGCGAGCAGGCGGGCGAGCTGAGCCGTGTCGACGATCTCCCCCAGGTGAAAGGGATCGATGAGGACCGGCGCCGGGTCCGGGCCAAGGCGAACGAGCACGTGACCCGGCGTGTTCAGCGCATCGGCTTGCCAGCCGATCCGCCGGCCAATCCCGACGTAAAGAATGGAAAGGCTGACCGGCAGGCCAAGGCGGCGCTCCATGACTTCGATGAGATCGGCGTTGCGGGGGTCGTCATAGCTGTCGCGGTCGCCGCCAAAGCCATGCTCGCCAGCAATCACGTCAGCCAGCACCGATGCACGCTCGCTTGCCGAGCGCGCCGCGGCCCCGTGCGAGGCCGCCTGCTCGGCCATCCCGTCCAGCATGTCCAGATAGGGCGCAAGGTCGATCCCGGGATGATCAAGCGCAGCAAGCTCGAGCGCGCTGGTTTCGAGCCCGATCGCCTCATCGTCGAGCAGCCCGAGATGTGCGATCTCCTCTACCATGAAGCTATTCGTCTCCGTTTTCGATCCAGCTCAGAAGTTTCGGCCAGAGCCGCTCGTGGGCGTGCCGCCCCACCAGCGGGCCGACATGCTGAAGCGCGGCCCCGCGGTCGCCCTCGTAGACGACCATGGTCGCGGCAAGTTCCGGGACCGCCCGCAGCCCCGCCTGGACCGAGCCTGGCGGCACCACATCGCTGTGGGGGTTGAGAACAGCCAATACGGGGCCGCGGAGCCGGCCGATTCCGGTCCGCTCACCGGAGAGCTCGAGCCGGTTCCGAGCGAAACGATCCTCGCGATAGAGGAGTTGCAGCGTTTCCTCGAACAACCGGCCCGTCATCGGAAATTCGTCCAGGGTCCAGCGGATGATTGCGAGGTGGAGAGCAAGTGCCTGCGGATCGGCCAGGCTGGCGGCAAGGTCCCGGTAGCGCTGGAGGATGAACTCCTCGGGCACGGCGCATAGGCTGAGCAGGGTGAGCGCCGATCCCGGGATCGGGCTGCCGACCGATCTCCTGACCGGGGCCGGGTCGGGAAAGGCCCTGGCCATTCGGGCGATCGGCCCGCCCTCGGGTCCGAAGCTGAGCGGCGCGTCGACGAGCAGCAGGCGGAGCACCCGTTCGGGGTGGAGGCTCGCGAAGATGGCCGCGAACGTGCCGCCGAGCGAATGGCCCGCCACCGTGATCTGCGCCTGTCCGGTTTCTCGGTGGATCGCGCTGGCTGCATCCGCAAGGAAGCGGTGGCAATAATCTTCCAGGCCATGATCGTCGCCAGGCCCGGGCCGCGTCCATTCCAGAAGGTAGACCTGCAGACCCCGATCGAGGCAGCGACGAACCACGCTCACCTGCGGCAAGAGATCCCAGATGTAAGGTCCCTTGAACGGTGCAGCGACGATCAGGATGGGGGCGCCTTCGCCCGCGCCGGCCCCGCCATAGGCACGCAGGCGCGCGCCCTCTGCTTGCCAGGCGACGCGGAAAGGTGCCTCGTCTTTGCCGAGCCCGGCAGCGTCGAACCAGAATCCAGCCTGCCGGCGCGCTTCGTCGATGAAAGCGAACAAGACTCACCTCCGCCAGGATGAACGGGCCTCGGCGGAGCGCTGTTCCGGAAAACAGCTGCGGCGCCGAATCAGCCCCGACCAAAGGATGCCGGAAATCTTGGCCAGCGGGTGAAACGCTGCGGGACGCGTTTCGTTGGCATCCTGAAGCACAGAGCGAAGAAAGGATTTCGGAACATGACACAGGAGCAGGGCGAGGGCGAAGGCCGTCAGGAAGACGCCAATGCCATCCTCACGACCGGCGCGGATGGTGGCGCCGCGCGCGGTGCCGGGGGTCGGGGTGCCACGGAAGGTGGGGGGACGATGCGGGGGGGCGTCAGGGACGATCTCGAGGGCGGCACGACGGGTGCGACGAGCATGACCGGCGGCGATCGGAGCGAGGCGGCTACAGGCATGAGTGGTTCCGGCCCCGACAGCGAGCGCCGTGCGCAGGCAGCGCCCGGCGGCAAGAGCAGTCCCGCGGGCGAAGACATGGCACCGACCGGACGGGAAAGCGTCGGGGGAAGCCCTGCCGGCGAGAGCGGCAATGGCGAATCGATGGGACCAGCCTCGAATGGATCCTTTGGATCAGGAACATATAATAGGCGCGGCAACTTGACCGGGCCCGACAGCCCCGCAGGCGCCGATGTGAAGCCCGATGCGCGCGGCGAAGGGCAGGGTGACGATCTCGCCAACAGGGTTGGCGGCGGCGAAGGCACCCGTACCGGTCTCACTGGAGCAGGTGCCGCCAGCGGCGACATGAACGCCGAGCGGAGCGAAGACACCAGTCCATCGGCGCAGAACGCGGCCGGAGCCGGCGGGCCGAGCGCGGGCGATGTCGGTGGAATGGGCGGCGTGCGCGGGCACACTGGTGGAAGCGGCCGCCCGCCCGGAGGGATGAGCCCGCTTCAGGCAGAGCAGAACGATCGGGATTAGCGCCGACGAGCGGAGCCACCTGCAGACGAGAGTAGCCGGGCGCCGGGTGGCTCATTGGCCTTTGCTCCGCCCAGACCGGGCCGTCGATCAGGCTCTGGAGAAGCGCCTCAGAGTGCTTTCAAGTTCGGTGGAATCAGCTGACGGCTCGGGACGCCCGATTTCAAGACACTCCGCCGAGCGTAGGCCGACGGCCGGACCCACGCGGCTGGCTCGCGGGTTCTTCGATCATGGCTTATGCTGCGAGAACCCTGGAACTCGGACCCGAACGGTCGCTCCACACCGTGATGGCTGGCGAAGGGCAGGACATCGTTCTCCTCCACGGAGGCTTTGCCACGCACCAGGATTGGCTCACCGGGATCTTCCAGAGCCTGAGCCGGCTCGGCCGAACGATTGCGGTGGATCGGCCCGGCCACGGCCTCAGCCGCAGACCGCGTGGCCGAGGAGCGCCGCGCGCTCAGGCCGCACAGATCCACGACGGCCTCCGAGCCTTGGGCGTTGAACGACCGGTGCTCGTCGCACACAGCCTGGGCGGGCTTGTTGCCCTTGGTTATGCCGAGCAATATCCGGACGCGCTGTCGCACCTCGTCCTTATCGGCCCGAT
>JALYNE010000170.1 GCA_030773375.1 Pseudomonadota bacterium | reverse complement strand
GGATTACACTCTGTCTGCATCGGGGAGCTCCTCTGCGTTCAGCTAAGACTTTGTCGCAAAAGAACTTTGGCACACCCAGAGCCCCGATGCACCCCACCTCAATGAGAAATCCGGGCTAGCGATCGCATCGAAGTGGTACTTCGATGCGGGCTGATGCCGGTTGAGGAGAGAGGCGGCGCGGTCGGGGTGAAGCTGAAGTTTTGACTTAGGCGCAGGAGAGAGCTGCTGCGTCCGGTGCCGTCATCGCTTCCGCTGGATGATCTGATCGAGCACGACGCCGTCAATATCGGTGTTGATCTGGATCCAGAGCGGCAGATGGTCCGACATCTGGTAGGTGAACTCCTCCTTGGTGAGTTCAGGAAAGAGCGGCTTGTGGTCACCCGCGTAGAAATCGAGAACGCCGCCCGCCAGCGTGAAGTCCTCACCATAACGGGCGAAATGCAGGATCTGGTCGTACCGTTTGTCGCGGGCGAGGTTTGAGCCGAACTCGTCCTTGATCAGCGCGCGCGGGAGCACCAGACCCTTAGACGTCAGCGCCTTGAACATCGGGCTGCTGCGGCTCGGAATGTTGAAATCGCCCATCGCGATTACATCCCGGTCCTCGCCATTCTTGTCGTTGATCTTTGCCTCCAGCCAGTTGGCGAGGCCCTGTATCTCCCGCTCCCGGCTCGCTTCATCGTTCCCCCAGCGCACGTGGACGGTGAAGGCGAGGAAATCGAAATTCCCCGCCTTGAAGGAGGCGACGTAGGGAGCGCGCCACCAGCTCTCCGCGGAGATATATTCGGTACCCTTCTTCTTGCGCGGCGGGCTCGCCTCCGCCGCCATGCCGTTGAAGACGCAGGCGCGCTGATCATAAAGGTAGCAGATGCGCTCCCGGTTTCCGCCAGCATCGGGAATCGCATCCGAGTAGACGGCATCCCAATAGGGGCCGAGGATGGGCAGGATCCGTTGCAGATCCTGAAGGTTGTCGCGAAGCTCGACCAGCCCGACGAGATCGAACTGGCCGATGATCTCGGCGATATAATGGATGGCCGCTTCGCTCCGCCGCTTCTTGCCGAGCTCGCGCACGTTCCAGGTGGCGATGTTGAGCGTCTCGTCGAGCTTCGAGGGCGGGATCTTCGCCGCCTCGATCCGCCTCCGCAGCAGCTTCAGCCCCTCGGCTATTTCCAGGCTGACATTCCCGTGAAACATCGCGTCCCCTCCCGCAGAGCTGCGAGCGCAGGAGAGCGCCGAACGGCGCCCAGATGCAAGGCCGATCTGATCCGCTGCGAATGGGGAGGCGCCAGCGCGGGCCGTCCGGCTTCAGAAGCTCTCCTACTCCGCCGCCACCCCGGCCCGCGCGAACATGTCGTCCCCAGCCGGAGCTTCGACCGCATCATTCGCAACCTTGGCCTTCTTGCGGCGATCGAAATTGTCCCACACCTCGCCCCAATTGCCGCGGGTCGCGGCCTTGGAATATTCGGTGGCGCGGGTTTCGAAGAAGTTGGCGTGCTCGACGCCGTTCAAAAGCGGCGCCAGCCAGGGGAGGGGGTGCTCTTCGATCATGAACATCGGCCGGAGGCCGAGCTGGCCGAGCCGCCAGTCGGCGATGTAGCGGATGTAGCGCTTGATTTCCTTGGGCGTCATTCCGGGAACGGGGCCCATCTCGAAGGCGAGATCGATGAACGCGTCTTCGAGGTCCACCGTGTGGTGGCAGACGTCGCGGATTTCCTTCTTCACCGCTGTCGTCAGGCAGTCGCGCTCTTTGACGAAGGCGTGGAACAGCCGGATGATGCCCTCGCAATGGAGGCTCTCGTCCCGCACCGACCAGGAGACGATCTGCCCCATGCCCTTCATCTTGTTGAAGCGCGGGAAGTTCATCAGCATCGCGAAGGAAGCGAAAAGCTGCAGCCCCTCGGTGAAGCCGCCGAACATGGCCAGCGTCTTGGCGATGTCCTCGTCCGTGTCGACGCCGAAGGTCGCGAGGTAATCGTGCTTATCCTTCATCTCCTTGTACTGCATGAACATGGAGTACTCGCTCTCGGGCATGCCGATCGTGTCGAGGAGATGGCTGTAAGCGGCGATGTGCACCGTCTCCATGTTGGAGAAAGCGGTCAGCATCATCTTGACTTCGGTCGGCTTGAACACGCGGCCATATTTGTCGTGGTAGCAATCCTGCACCTCGACGTCGGCCTGCGTGAAGAAGCGGAAGATCTGGGTCAGCAGGTTCCGTTCATGCTCGGTGAGCTTCTGCGCCCAGTCGCGGCAATCCTCGCCGAGCGGCACTTCCTCGGGCATCCAGTGGATCTGCTGCTGGCGTTTCCAATATTCGAACGCCCATGGATATTCGAACGGCTTGTAGGTCTTGGAAGCTTCGAGAAGGGGCATGTTACCGATCCTTTGAGATCAGAGAAATAGTGATGCAAGCGGCCGCTTTGGACTGCCCAGTCTGGGCCAAAGTACCACTTTGGCCCATTGAGATTACTGGCAGGCCAGACATTCATCATAATCGGTCGTCGCGGCGAGCTGGATTTCCTTCAGGTCAGGCGTGTTGTCCGCCTCGACTCCGCCGGCAAAGCCCGCGCGCTGCACGCTCTTCGAACGCAGATAGTAGAGCGACTTGATGCCGAGCTCCCAAGCCCGGAAGTGGAGCATCAGGAGGTCCCACTTGTCGACGTCGGCCGGGATGAAGAGGTTGAGCGAGGTCGCCTGGTCGATGAAGGGCGTGCGGTCGGCCGCGAGCTCGATCAGCCAGCGCTGGTCGATCTCGAAGCTGGTCTTGAACGTGTCCTTCTCCTCCTGGGTGAGGAAGTCGAGATGCTGGACGGAGCCGCCGCGCTCGAGGATCGAATTCCACACGCCGTCCGAATTCTTCACCTTCCGCTTCAACAGCTCTTCCAGATACGGGTTCTTGATCGAGAAGGAGCCCGACAAGGTCTTGTGGGTGTAGATGTTGGCGGGGATCGGCTCGATGCAGGCCGAAGTGCCGCCGCAGATGATCGAGATGGAGGCGGTCGGAGCGATCGCCATCTTGCACGAGAAGCGCTCCATCACGCCCATGTCGGCCGCGTCCGGGCACGGCCCGCGCTCCTTGGCGAGCATCATCGAGGCTTCGTTCACTTGCGCCGAGATGTGCTTGAAGATCTTGAGGTTCCAAGACTTCGCCATCGCGCCCTCGAAGGGGAGGTCGCGCGCCTGGAGGAAGGAGTGGAACCCCATCACGCCAAGGCCGACCGAGCGCTCGCGCGCCGCCGAATATTTGGCGCGCGCCATCTCGTCGGGCGCACGCTCGATATAGTCGGTCAGGACGTTGTCGAGGAAGCGCATCACGTCCTCGATGAACAGCTTGTCGCCGTGCCACTGGTCCCAGGTCTCGAGATTGAGGGAGGAGAGGCAGCAGACCGCCGTCCGGTCGTTGCCGAGATGGTCGCGGCCGGTCGGCAGCGTGATTTCCGAACACAGGTTCGAGGTCGACACCTTGAGGCCGAGATCGCGATGATGCTTCGGCATCGACCGGTTCACCTGGTCGATGAAGATGATGTAAGGTTCGCCGGTCGCAAGGCGAGTCTCGACCAGCTTCTGGAACAGCGAGCGGGCGTCGACCTTGGCGCGTTCGGAGCCGTCCTTGGGACTGCGGAGGATCCATTCGGCGCCCTCCCGCACCGCTTCCATGAACGCGTCGGAAATGAGCACGCCGTGATGGAGGTTGAGCGCCTTCCGGTTGAAGTCGCCGGAGGGCTTCCGGATTTCCAGGAACTCCTCGATCTCGGGGTGCGAGACGTCGAGATAGCAGGCGGCCGAGCCGCGGCGGAGCGAGCCCTGGCTGATCGCAAGCGTCAGCGAATCCATCACGCGCACGAAGGGGATGATGCCGCTCGTCTTGCCATTGAGGCCAACCGGCTCGCCGATGCCGCGCACCGCGCCCCAATAGGTGCCGATGCCCCCGCCACGCGCCGCCAGCCAGACATTCTCGTTCCAGGTCGAAACGATGCCCTCGAGGCTGTCCGAAACGCTGTTCAAGTAGCAGCTGATCGGAAGACCCCGTCCGGTGCCGCCGTTCGACAGAACCGGCGTTGCCGGCATGAACCAGAGCCTGGAGATGTAATCGTAAACGCGCTGGGCGTGGCCGGCATCGTCGGCATAAGCCGAGGCAACGCGGGCGAAGAGATCCTGATAGCCTTCGCCGGGCAGGAGGTATCGGTCCTTCAGCGTCTCCTTGCCGAAGTCGGTGAGCAGCGCGTCGCGGCCCTCGTCGGTCTTGACCTTGAAGCGCCTCACCGCAACCGACTTGCTGCCGGACCTGGTGTCTGCCGAAATCTCATCACTCTGCTGGCTCTCGCTCAGTGCAAAATCCACAGCTTCCTCCCCAGTTTTATACACAACATCTAGCCCCGAAGCGATAGCAAAGCTGCTAGAGCTTGTGGTGAACGGCTAATATGCCCCGACGTGCTTTGGCAAGATGGGGTTCCCCGCAGCCGGACCCGAGGCGAACGATCCCGACAGCCGCGACGCGCCGGAAAAGAGTCACTTTCGATCCTGTCAACTGGTAAAAAATTTTTTCACCGCAAGGCTGCGTTCCCTATCTGTTCGCATAGGCCCAGCTGCCCGGATCGGCAAGCAGGCTGCTGCAAATTAGCGGTAAAAGGGACCGGATCGGCGCAATTCGGCCATTTCTGGCCGGCCGCGGCGATACCGAATCGGCGGCGTCGCCATGGGGCCTGATTCGGAGGCAGTCAGGGTGACGTAGGAAGGAGCCTCTCCATCGCAGTTCCTCGCCGGCGAATGCCGGGGAGGAAAGCTGCGGCCGCCAAAGTGGCAGAAGAGGAAAGTGCGTTAGGCGCTCTTCCGGACGGTGCCGTGGACGAGTTCGCTGGCGCGTTCGTAGCTCATCGGGCGGCCGAACAGATAGCCTTGGATCTGGTGGCAGCCGAGATCCCTCATCCGGGTGAAATCGTCCGCGGTCTCCACGCCTTCGGCGGTGATCGTCATGCGGAAGCTGTTGGCGAGCTGGACGATCGACTGGATGATCGCAACCGTTTCCTTGCTGCGGGCTGCTTCGCGAACGAACGAACCGTCGATCTTCAGCTTGTGGAAAACCGCCTTGTTCAGATAGCCGAGCGAGGAATAGCCGGTGCCGAAATCGTCGAGCGCGATGCCGACGCCAAGCGCGCGCAGCCGCTTCAGAACGTCGAGCGAGCCGGCCGTGTCCTCGAGGAAAACGGTTTCGGTGACTTCGAGTTCGATCCGGTTCGCCTGCACCCGGTAGCGGGACAAGGCGGCGTTGACCGTCGCCGGGAGCGCCGGAAGGACGAGCTGACGCGCCGAGAGATTGACCGCCACCGTGATGTTTTCGGGCCAGGTCGAAGCGGCGCGGCAGGCTTCCTCGATGACCCAGTCGCCGAGGTTCATGATGAGGCCGGTTTCTTCGGCGAGCGGGATGAATTCGGCCGGCGAGACCATGCCACGGGTCGGGTGATGCCACCGGATGAGGGCTTCGAAGCCGACCAGGGTCTGGTCGCTCGACCTGATCAGCGGCTGGTACATCAGGCGAAGCTGGCCGGCGCCGATCGCGTTCGACAGGTCCTGCTCGAGCCGGAGCTTGTGCTCGGCGACGCTGCGCATGTCGTCGTTGAAGTAGCAGCAGGTGCCGCGGCCCTGATTCTTGGCCTGGTAAAGGGCAAGGTCCGCCTTCTGGATGAGATCGTCGACGGTCTGGCCATCGATCGGCCCGAAGGCGCAGCCGATCGAGACTCCGATCCGGATTTCGACCTTGTCGATATGGTATGGCGCTGCGACGGCGCTGATCAGGCGGCTCGCGAGATCCTCGACGCCCCTGCGGCCCTGGCCGTCCTTGATGACGATCGCGAATTCGTCGCCGCCCATGCGGCCGACATGGCCCGCATCGCCCACTTCCTTGACCAGGCGCTGCGCAACGCTTTTCAGCACGGCATCGCCCTTCGGGTGGCCGAACGTGTCGTTCACCGGCTTGAAGCCGTCAAGGTCGAGGAACATGATCGCGCAGGGGACATTGGTCGACTGCGCAGTCGAAAGCGCTTCGCCGAGCAGCTGGCGGACCCGGCCGCGGTTCGGAAGGCCCGAAAGCACGTCCATATTGGCAAGGTTGGTGAGGCGCTCCTGCGTCTTCCTGACTTCCGTGATGTCGGAGCCGACGCCGCGGAAACCCTGGAAATGACCGCCCATGTCGATGATCGGATCGCCAGCAAGGCTGATCCAGCGTGGCCCCCGCCGCGTCTTCAGCTCCATCTCGAGATTGGTGAAGGGCTGGCGGGCGAGCAATGTGCGGCCCAGCGCACTGTTGCCGCCGAGCGATGCGGGAAGCGAGTGGCCGATCAGCTGGCTGGTCGAGCGGCCGAGCAAGGCGGTCATCCGCGACGAGATGTAGACCACTCGATTTTCGGAATCGACCTGCCACAGCCAGCCGACGCCGCGATGCTCATACTCGCGCAGCAGCAGGCGAACGGCTTCGGCCTGGCTGCGGACCTTGGCAAGGGCGCGAAGCTGCGAGTGCGTCCAGCCGGAGAGGCGGGTAACACCGAAAGCGGCGATGGCGGCGATCGCGGCGATGGTCGCCGGGATCTTCGGGTCGATCGCCGGGGTGCCGAGAAAATAAGCGATGGAGAGTGCGAGCGTCATGGCGCCGATCCAGGCGATCGCGGCAGCTGGCACTGCGGCCAGCGTAACTGCAGCGATGATCATCGCACCCATGGCGCCCCCGATCACGACCTGCGAGGCCGCCGGAGCGCTGCCGAACCCGTAAGCCGGAAGCGCGCACCAGACGGCCGCGAGCCCCATCGCTTCGGCGACGGGGATCCAGGCGGCACGCATCGGCGCGGAGCGGCTGCCGGAAGCTTCCGCGACGTTGATCGCCCGGCGGTAGGTGAACCAATGGCCGCCGCCCACTGCTGCGAGCCAGCCGATGATGAAGATCGGGTTGACGGACCCGTACATCGCCCAGGCGGCAAGCAAAGCGGAGCCCGCGCCGGCCAAAGCGAAGAACGGAGCGAACAAGGCCGAGATCTCGGCTTGGCCGTTCTGGACGTCCGCTTCGCGGAGCCGTGCGCTCGCGCCGTCGTGACCGACGTCTTGTTC
>JALYNE010000169.1 GCA_030773375.1 Pseudomonadota bacterium | reverse complement strand
GCCGCGACGGTGATTTCGCGGCTCAATTTGGAGAACATCGCCGAGCGCTTCTTATCCTGCGCGCCCTTGCGATGCATGATGTTCTTGAACTTGCTATGGCCGGCCATGGCCGCTCTTCACTTTCACCCTGATCTGCCCCCGCCCCGTCTCTAGCCCGGTCGGGCTCAGCCTTCAACCGAGGCCGAGCGCAGCCTTGTACGTGTCGAGGAGAGCCTCGGCTTCGTCGCGAGCGTTCTTCTCCATCTTCCTCAGCCGCACGATGGCCCGCATGGTCTTGGTATCGTAGCCACGCGCCTTCGCCTCGCCATAGACGTCCTTCACATCGTCCGCGATCGCCTTTTTCTCTTCCTCCAGCCGCTCGATACGCTCGATCAGCAGTCGCAGCTCGTCAGCCGCGATCGACCCTTCCGCCATTTTTGCTCCACCCGATTTCTTGTTGAGCGGCTGCCTCTAAGGTTTGCTCACCGGGTGCTCAAGCGGTGCAACCAATCACGGGTTGAACTGCCGCCAATTGTGACTATTCCGCCACCGACGAACGACTGGAGTGACAATGCCGAGCCCGATTGCCCCCCGCACCCGCAAGGTCCGGATCCTTGCGACCCTTGGGCCGGCCAGCAACACGCAGGAAATGATCCGCAAGCTGATCGAAGCAGGCGCGGACGCCTTTCGGATCAATATGAGCCACGGCAGCCATGCCGACCACGCCAAGGTCGTCGAGATCATTCGCGGGCTTGAAAAGGAGCTCGAGCGGCCCACAACCATTCTTGCAGACCTTCAGGGGCCGAAGCTGCGGGTCGGCAGGTTCGAAGGCGAGCGAACCACGCTGGAGAACGGCCAGTCTTTCACGTTCGACCGCGACACGGCGCTCGGCACCGACAAGCGCGTCAACCTCCCCCACCGCGAGATTTTCGAAGCGATCGAAGCGGGCACCCGCCTGCTTGTCGACGACGGCAAACTGGTGCTGCGGGTAAACAGCGCCAATGCCGAGCGGATCGATACGTCGGTCGAGGTCGGCGGCACGATCTCGAACAACAAGGGCCTGAACGTCCCCGACGTTGTGCTGCCGCTCGCCGCACTGACCGACAAGGACCGGGCGGATCTCGCCTTCGCGCTGGATCATCATGTCGATTGGGTGGCGCTGAGCTTCGTGCAGCGGCCGGAGGACGTGGCCGAGGCCCGGCGCCTGATCGCCGGGCGCGCGGCGCTCCTCGCCAAGATCGAAAAGCCTGCCGCCATCGACCGCCTCGAGAACATCCTGGAACTCGCCGACGCCGTGATGGTGGCGCGCGGCGATCTCGGGGTCGAACTCCCACCGGAAGAGGTGCCGCTGCTTCAGAAGCGCATCGTCGAATCGGCCCGTCGGCAGGGTCGGCCGGTTGTGGTCGCGACGCAGATGCTGGAATCGATGATCACCGCGCCGACCCCCACGCGCGCGGAAGTCTCCGACGTCGCAACGGCAGTTTATGACGGTGCGGACGCGATCATGCTTTCGGCTGAAAGCGCTTCGGGCAAATACCCGATCGAATCCGTTTCGATCATGAACCGGATCGCCACGC
The DNA here is from genome assembly GCA_030773375.1 of Pseudomonadota bacterium. Taxonomy (GTDB): domain Bacteria; phylum Pseudomonadota; class Alphaproteobacteria; order Sphingomonadales; family Sphingomonadaceae; genus Allosphingosinicella. The sequence goes on along the minus strand of JALYNE010000169.1, from coordinate 5,544 downwards.
GGGTCGAAGCGGATCCCAGCCATAGCGCGCGCGTTCACTTCACCGAGACACTTCCGGATCCCACGACCAACGACGCGATCGCAGAGGCGGCCAACAACATCGTCAACACGGTCGGCGCGGAGGCGATTGTCTGCTTCACTTCGTCCGGCTCGACGGCTCGCCGCGTTGCGCGCGAGCGGCCGACCGTGCCGCTGCTCGTACTGACGCCGTCGCCCAGAACTGCTCGCCGCCTGGGGCTCCTTTGGGGCGCGCACGCGGTTCGCACGCGCGACGTCAGCGGCTTTGAGGAAATGGTTGCAAAGGCGAAGCGTATGGCGCTTCGCCACGGGGTGGCGAAAGGCGGCCAGCGCGTGGTGATCACGGCCGGCGTCCCGTTCGGCACGCCTGGCTCCACCAACGTCCTCCACATCGTGCGCCTCGTCGGCGACGAGCTCGACCGGCACAAGGCCGGCGGCGGGCGCTAAACTTCCATCAATTTCGGGACCAGTTCTAGAATCTCACGGGCGAGGAAGCCGACGCGGCCCACCCTCCGACTAAGCTGTCGCCCAGCCTCGCCATGAAGGTACACGCCCCAAAGCGCAGCGCTAAGCGGATCGGCCCCGCGCGCGCACAGGCCCCCCACAATTCCGGCAAGGGTATCGCCGGAGCCGGAGGTCGCGAGGCCCACGCCGCCCCCTTTGAAGCGGAATGCCCTTCCGTCGGGCGACACGGTGTGGCTGAACTCGCCCTTCAACACGGTCACCGCGCCAAATCTTTCGGCCGCACGGTGCGCCGCGCCCAGGGGATCTGCGCTGATCTCTTCGGCGTCGCAATCGAGGAGGCGCTTCATCTCGCCAGGGTGCGGCAAAAGGATCGTGCCTCCCTGCCATGAGCGCACCGCTTCGGCTCGCGGTGCGAGGCTGCCGAGCACTGCGGCATCGAGAACCAGCGGCACGCCAGCCTCGCAAGCGAAAAGCGCGTCGAGCAGCCGGTCGAGCGGCGGCCCGTGCTGCATCCCGCAGCCGATCATCACCGCCTGCGCTGCGCGCGACCATTTGAGCAGGGTCTCGATCGAACTTTCGTCGACGCAGCCTTCCTCTGTTTCGCGATGCGGGATGACGCGAGCCTCGGGGATCGCCACGCCGAGCTGGACCGATATGCTCTCCGCCGTCGCGATCTGAAGCTTGCCCGCACCCGACCGGAGCGCCGCGACCCCGGCCAGCAAGGCGGCGCCCGGAAGCTCGCGGCTGCCAGCGATCACCAGCAGGCGGCCCCGCTCCTCCTTGTCACCGTCATCGGGATGATGCGGGAGCGGAAAGCTTTTCAGCAGCTCCGCATCCAGCGCGACGACCTTCATCGCGCGGCCACCACGGCATCGGGTTCGGAGGTGATCGGTGCATGCTCCTCGATGAGCGGCGCCGCGAAATTGTATCGCAGGAGCTTGGGCACGCAGAGCGCCGCATCGTCCGGCTCGAAACCATATTCGCACACGCCGCAGTTCAGGACTTCGCCGGCTCTGTCGATTCCGAGCACCTGCGCCTCGTCCATTTCCTCCAATATATAGCGGAAGCAAAGCACCACGACCTGGTGGCAGACGATCAGCACGCGCCGATCGGCATGGTGGAGGCTGATCGTGTCGAGCGCGCTTCGAAGGCGCAGGATGACGTCCGCCCAGCTCTCGCCGCCGGGCGGACGATGATAGAATTTGCCGAGCAGGGCCCGATGCTCGGCGAGCTCCGGATATTTTTCCCGGATGCCGGCGGTGGTGAGCCGATCGAAGACCCCGAATTCCCGCTCGCGCAGGCGCTCGTCGATGAGCGGCGGCCGCCGCTCTCCGCTGATACCGCCCGCCTCACAGATCGCCCGGGCCGTCTGGCGCGCGCGGATGTACGGGGAGGACAGGACGATTTCCGGCTTCTCGTCGTCAGGCTTCGAGGCGAACCAGCGGCCCACGGCCTGTGCCTGGCGCTCGCCAAGCGCACTCAAAGGGACATCGACGTCGCGAAGCGCGATGTCGATCATCGCCAGCCCGGCCGCATCGGCGGCTTCCCGTGCGACATTGCCGGCGCTTTGGCCGTGTCGGACGATCCAGAGCTTTTCGGGCCATCTTTGCCGCATGCGCGAAACAAAGCACGGCGGCGGCGAAAGTTCAGGTCGAGAGGCTCAGAGCAGGCCCTCGGCGCACAGCCGCCCGCGAAGATCCTCGGCATCGACGAAGAGGTGGGCGTGCATGCCGACGGCGCGCGCGCCCTCCACATTGATTGCCCGATCATCGATGAACAAAGCGTCGCCCGGGCTGAGACCGAACCGGTCCAGCGCAAGATAGTAGATGGCCGGATCCGGCTTCAGCAGCTTCTCGCGGCCGGAGACGACGATGTCGCGAAAGCGCCCGAAGAAGGCCCGCTCCTTGGCATGAAAGGGCGTCCAGAAATCGGCGGAAAAGTTGGTGATCGCGAAAAGCGGCACACCCTTCGCATCCAGCTCCTCGACGATCGCGTGAACGCCCGGCACCGGATCGGTGATGGTCTCCCCGAAGCGCTCGCCCCAGGCGGAGATGAGTTCGGCATAAGCCGGAAACTTTTCCGAAAGCTCGGCGGCGGCTTCCGCGAAGTCGCGTCCGCCGTCCAGCGTCTCGTGCCAGCCGAAAAGGTCGGTTTCTTCGATGAACCGCAGCCGCGCATCATCGTCGGCGATCTGCCGGACGAGAAAGCTGTCTGGATCCCAGCCGTAAAGGACATTGCCGACGTCGAAGACGACGGCTCGCGGAGCCAAAGTCATACGAAGAACGTCATTGCGAGCGCAGCGAAGCAATCCAGCCCCACTGACAAGGCTCGGTGGATTGCCGCGTCGCTACGCTCCTCGCAATGACGGCTCTCCGGCCGTCAACCCTGGCGCGCCTTGAAGCGGCGGTTGGTCTTGTTGATCACGTAGGTGCGGCCCCGGCGACGGATCACGCGGCAGTCGCGGTGGCGCGACTTCAGGGACTTCAGGGAATTGCGGATCTTCATGGCCGAACGACCTGTCTTTCGATTCAAATTGCTGGAAAATGCAGGCGCTCACCTATGTTGCGCCGCCGCGCAAGTCAAGCGTCGGCGGCACTCATCCCGCCAGCCACATCCGTGCAGCGCGGTGGCAGCGGCTCGAGAAGGCGCTGGCCGGTGAAGTTGCTCCGCGCGCTACCGCCGCCGCGCGAGACGTGGTCGCCGCCTCGGGCGTCTTCCAGCCCCAGCGGACGAACGGCAAACCCTTGTCGTCGAGCGACAGCCTGCTCAAGCTTGCTGCGACTTGAGCGGCCTTATCAGGCGGTGGCGGAGCCGCGCTCCGCGAGCTTGCGCTCCCACGCCAGAGCGTGCGTCACGATGGTGTCCAGATCGTTCAGCTTTGGCCGCCAGGGGAGCGTCGCGAGGATCTTTGAATTGTCGGCGACGAGCGCGTCCGGGTCGCCGGCCCGCCGCGCCTCGAGCTTCCGTTCGATCTTCATGTTGGTCACTCGATCCACGGCATCGAGCACTTCGAGGACCGAGAAGCCCCGGCTGTAGCCGCAATTCATCACATAGCTGGTCTCGGGCTCCTGCATCAGCTTTTCGAGCGCATCAACATGGGCGGCAGCAAGGTCGCTGACGTGGATATAATCCCGAATGCCCGTTCCGTCGGGCGTGTTGTAGTCGGTGCCATAAACGGAGACATGACTCCGTTTGCCGATGGCGGCTTCAACAGCCACCTTGATGAGGTGGGTAGCGCCCGCCGTGGACTGGCCCGAACGCCCTTCGGGATCAGCGCCCGCCACGTTGAAGTAGCGTAGCGCGCAATGATTGAGCGGATGCGCGAACGAGACGTCGGCGAGCATTCGCTCCGTCATGAGCTTCGACCAGCCGTAAGGATTGATCGGCTGCGTCCGCGCGGTCTCCTGGATCGGAACGTGGTCGGGGATGCCGTAGGTCGCTGCCGTCGAGGAGAAGATGAAGTGCCGGACGCCGCCTTTCACTGCGCTCTCGATCAGCGAGCGGCTCTTCACGGTATTGTTCTCATAATATTTGAGCGGCTTTTCCACCGATTCCGGAACCACGATCGATCCCGCGAAGTGGATGATGGCTTGGATGCCATGCTCCTCGATGAGGCGCGCGACCAAAGCCTGGTCCGCGATGTCCCCCTCCGCGAACACCGCCTCGTCGGGCACCGCCCAGCGAAAGCCCGTCACCAGATTGTCGATCACCACTACCGGCCAGCCCGCATCCAGCAGCGCGAGGACCGCGTGACTGCCGATATAGCCTGCTCCCCCGGTGACCAGGACGGCTGGCTTGGCTCCACTGCTGTTCATCTTCAGGCTTCCTCGTCTTCCCGTTGCAGCAAAAACGCGCCAAGGTCGTTTCAGCACCTATACGATTGGCCGCTTAGCAACGGGGACCGGGAATGAAAGCTGTTTTTCTGCGCCATTGCGCCTTGCTTCTGGCGCTTCCAATCACCGCATGCGCGGCCGTCCAGGGCGGCGGCGCAGGGGCCGGAGCCGAGGTCACGCGCTTCCACCTCGGGCAGCCCATCGCGCGCGGCCAAATTGCCGTTGAGGCCTTCGATCCGGCAGACGCCAACATGCCCGAGTTCGCAAGCTATGCCGACGCGGTCGGACGTGAGCTGACCCGTCTCGGCTGGACCGTGGTCAACTCGGTCGGACAATCGGAGCAGGTGGCCCTGGTTGATGTCGAGCAAGGCACGCGCGCGGCGCTTCGGACCGGCCGGGTCGGCACTGCGGCACCGGGCGCGACCGGCGGTGGTGCGACAGGGCCCGTGGCGACCCGGCTCGAGGTCCGGATCAAGCGCCGCTCCGATGGGACGGTCTTCTGGGAAGGCCGATCGGTGATGAATACGCGCGGCGGGGCCAACGCAGCGGACCGGACCGCCATCGTCCAAAACCTCGCAGCCGCTCTGTTTCGGGACTTCCCTGGCGAATCGGGCCGCACTATCAGCGCGCGATGACATTATCCGTTTCGAGCGCCTTCGACGGCGGCAACATTCGCCTGGTCGCCAGCGAAGGCAACCGCATCGATCTTGAAATCCTCAAAGACAATCAGTCCGACTTTTATCAGTGGTTCTACTTCCGCCTCACTGGTGCCGCGGGAAAGCCGGTTGAGCTGCGCATTCTGAACTGTGCAGGCGCAGCTTATCCGCATGGTTGGCCGGGCTATCGTGCCTGCATGTCGGATGATCGCGAACATTGGCAGCGGATCCCGGAGACCGTGTACGAAGGCGGAATCCTGAAGATCCGCACCACACTCGCCTCCAACAGCGTCTGGTTCGCCTATTTCGCGCCTTACACGATGGAGCGGCACCACGATCTCATCGCCTCGGCGATCAGTCATCCAGGCGTTGAATATCGCTCGCTCGGCCAAACGCTTGACGGGCAGGATATCGATTGCCTCCGGATCGGCGGGGGAAAACTTCAGGTTTGGCTCTACGCACGCCAGCATCCCGGCGAGACCATGGCCGAATGGTGGATGGAGGGCGCGATCGAGAAGCTGCTCGACGATGCCGACCCCGTCTCGCGCACCCTGCTTCGGAAGGCGACCTTTC
>JALYNE010000168.1 GCA_030773375.1 Pseudomonadota bacterium | reverse complement strand
ACGTTCGATACGTCCACCAGCCGGGCACATCCCACGCCGGCACCCATGCGCCGGCTGACGGTGCCTGCGATCCAGCAACGGAAAGGCGCGGACGGCAAGACCGATCAGCCGATCGTGATACTGACCGCCTACACAGCGCGGATGGCGCAGTTGCTCGATCCGCATTGCGATATCCTGCTTGTCGGCGACAGCCTCGGCCAAGTGATTTATGGCCTCCCCACGACTGTTCCCGTAACCATGGAGATGATGTGCGCACACGGGGCTGCGGTGGTGCGCGGATCATGGCACGCCGTGGTTGCCATCGATATGCCGTTCGGCTGCTACGAGGCCAGCCCGGCGCAGGCCTTTGAAAGCGCATCACGCATTCTCAAGGAAACGGGCGCGGCGGCCGTGAAGCTTGAGGGAGGCGAAGCGATGGCCGAAACGATCGCCTTCTTGACGGCCCGTGGCATCCCCGTGATCGGCCATGTGGGGCTCACCCCACAGGCGGTGAACGCACTCGGCGGGTACCGCGCGCGGGGCCGGGACGAAGCCGAAGCAAAGAAGATCATCGCGGACGCCAAAGCCGTGGCCCAGGCCGGCTGCTTCGCCCTCGTCCTCGAAGGCGTTATGGAAGCGATTGCCGTGGAGGCGACCCGCTCGGTGGCGTGTCCGACGATCGGCATCGGCGCGTCAGCCGAGTGCGACGGGCAGGTTCTGGTGACGGAAGACATGCTCGGCCTGTTCGAGCGGACGCCGCGCTTCGTGAAACGCTTCGACGATCTTGCCGGCCGGATCAGCGCCGCCGCCGAAAGCTACTCCGCAGCTGTCCGCACGCGCAGCTTTCCGGGCGAAGACCACATCTACCGGTCCCGCTGAGCACCGGAGAACTGCCTCGCCATAGGCGGGGATTCAACCTTTCGCTCAGCCGCGCGAGCCGGTAGAGGAGGCGCCGGGGCAAAAATCGAGGCGCGCAAATCTTCCGTTCATGTTCGCTGCTGTTTGACGGGAGCGAGGCTGCTCGGGGGAACGCTGCCCCACAATCTGGAGACGATTCTTGGCGATCAAGCCTGTCGATAACGAATCCTTTTACCGCGAAGTCGACGAGGAGCTTCGGCGCGAGCAGCTGACCAGCACCTGGAAGCGGTATGGCAGGTGGATGATCGCAGCCGTCGTCCTGTTCCTCGCCGGCCTGGCGGGCTTCCTCTACTGGCAGCAGCACAAGCAAGATCGCGCCGCCCAACATGCCGAACAGCTGACGGCGTTGTTCGAGGATATCCAGGCTGGCAAGACGAAGGGAATCGAACCCAAGCTCGACACGCTCGCGAAGACCAGCGGCCCTGGCCACCGCGCCGCTGCACTCCTCACGAAGGCCGACGTCGCGGTGATGCAGGGCAACGATGCTGCCGCAGTCGCCACCTTCGGGCAGGTTGCCGCGGATGAGGATGTCGCCGCCCCATGGCGCGAGCTGGCGCTCATTCGCCAAACCGCCATCGAATTTGACAAGCTTCCGCCCGCAACCGTGATCCAGCGGCTCCAGCCGCTCGCAGTAGCGGGCAACCCATGGTTCGGAAGCGCTGGTGAGATGGTCGCGGTGGCGCATTTGAAACAACAAAAGCCGAATGAGGCGGCCCGCATCTTCGCGGCAATGGCCAAGGACGACGGGCTTCCCGAAAGCATTCGCTCCCGCGCGCTGCAGATGGCCGGCGCGCTCGGAGTAGACGCAGTACAGCAAGCGGACGGCAAGGCCGGCGCAAGGAAGGAAGTTACGCGATGAAGCGAGTAGTGATCGCCCTTGCGGCCGCCAGCATTCTGGGCGGCTGCGGCGTGTTCAAAAGCACCAAACCCAAGACCCCGACGATCGGCGAGCGCATCCCCGTCCTCACGGCGGAGACGCGGATCGAAGTCGATCCCGCCCTTGCCGATGTCGCAATCACGCTGCCGCCGCCGGAAGAAAATGCGGAATGGACGCAACCGGGCGGGAATCCTTCCAAGTCGATGGGGCACCTCGCGCTCGGCACCGCGCTGGGCCGCGCGTGGAGCGCCGACATCGGGGCAGGGAGCGAACCCCGCCAGCGACTGGCTGCCTCTCCAATCGTCGCCGGCGGCCGCGTCTATACTGTCGACACCCAGGCAGTCGTCCGCGCCTTCGATGCCAAAACGGGCGCGCTCGTCTGGCAGAAAGGCGTAGGCGAGGAAAAAGAGCGTCGCGGGGGCATCAGCTTCTTGAACGGCGAATCAACAGGCGCGCACGGCCTCCTTTTCGGCGGCGGCGTCAGCTACGATGGGGGGCGCGTTTACGCCACCAGCGGCCTTGGCGACTTGGAGGCGATGAACGGAGCAACTGGCGCTACCATCTGGCGCGTGCGCCCCGGCGGCCCGCTGCGCGGCGCGCCGACGGTGGCAAACGGCAACGTCTACGTGACGACGCAGGACAATCAGCTCTACGCGATCGACCCGGCGGATGGGAAAGTGCGCTGGAACGTCGCCGGCACGTTTGAAGTGGCGGGCGTCTTCGGGGCGGCGGCGCCCGCGGCCGCGCAAGGGACCGTCGTCGCCGGCTTTTCCTCGGGCGAGCTCACCGCTTATCGGTACGAGAACGGCCGCACGCTTTGGCAGGACGCGCTCACCCGCACCAGCATCTCCACCACCGTCGGCTCCCTTTCGGACATCGACGCCGAGCCCGTGATCGATAATGGCCGTGTCTACGCGCTTGGCCAGGGCGGACGAATGGTCGCGCTCGAACTCAACACCGGCCAGCGCATCTGGGAAATCAACATCTCGGGTATTTCGACGCCGTGGGTGGCGGGCGAGTGGATCTTCGCCGTGACCGACCAGGCGCAACTCCTTGCGATTGCGCGAGCGACCGGCCGAGTGAAGTGGATGACTCAGCTTCCGCGCTACCGCGACGAGGAGGACAAGAAGGGCTCGATCCGCTGGGTGGGGCCGGTGCTTGCGGGCAACCGCCTCGTGCTCGCGAGTTCGCGCGGGCAGTTGGTGAACGTCTCGCCGACGGACGGCGCGATACAGTCCACCGTGGAAACCAAAATGCCGGTATCGCTGCCGCTTACGGTTGCAGGGAGCACCCTCTACGTCCTCCACGACGAGGGAACGCTTACCGCCTGGCGGTGAGGCGCATCCGTGGGCCTAGAGTGCTTGTCAGTCAGGTGAAATCACCTGACGGCTCGAAAAGCACGGCAAACAAAGGAAACTGGCCGCGTTCCCGGTTCAATCAAACCGGGAACGCGCCTAGCCGCTAGAATGGTTGCCGAAAGTATCGGCACGGTCCGTTCGGCAATGAACGGTTGCGGATGAGCAGGTTGACCGCCTTCCTATGAGCAGGCAGGGCAGCGCCCATGGCGAAACTGCCCACTGTAGCGATCGTCGGCCGGCCGAATGTCGGCAAATCCACGCTCTTCAACCGCTTGGTCGGGAGGAGGCTTGCCTTGGTCGATGACCGGCCGGGGGTGACACGCGACCGTCGCGAGGGCGAGGCGACCTTGCTCGGCTCCGAATTCCGAGTGATCGACACGGCCGGCTACGAGGACGAGGATCCCGAAACACTGCCCGGCCGGATGCGCGCCCAGACGATCGCCGCGGTCCACGAGGCCGACGTGGCGCTGTTCATCATCGACGCGCGCGCGGGCGTGACACCCCTCGACGAGGAAATAGCGCGTTGGCTGAGAAGCGAGACAACTCCAGTGATCCTTGCTGCCAACAAGGCCGAGGGGCGGGCCGGCGAAAGCGGCATCCTTGAAGCTTATGCGCTTGGCTTCGGTGAGCCGATCGCGACGAGCGCGGAGCATGGCGAAGGCGTTGTCGACCTCTTCGAGCATCTCCAGCCCTATATCGACCAAGACGTCGAACCCGAGGATGACGCCGAGGAGCAGGAACGCGGCCCGCTTAAACTGGCGATCGTTGGACGGCCGAATGCGGGAAAATCGACGCTCATCAACCGTATCCTTCAACAGGAGCGGCTGATCACCGGGCCTGAAGCGGGGATCACGCGCGATTCGATCGCCATCGATTGGGAGTGGCAGGCCCCAAATGGAGACAAGCGCCCTGTGCGCCTGATCGACACGGCAGGAATGCGCAAAAAGGCGCGCGTGCAGGATAAGCTCGAGAAGCTGTCGGTTGCCGATGCCCGGCGAGCCGTTGATTTCGCTGAAGTGGTGGTGCTGCTGCTCGATGCGACGCTGGGGCTGGAGGCGCAGGATCTGCGCATCGCCGACAATGTCCTGCAAGAAGGACGGGCGCTCATCGTGGCGATCAACAAGTGGGACGTGGCAGAAAATCCAAGCGGGCTTTTCCAAGGGATCAGGACTGCCCTGGACGAGGGGCTGGCGCAGGCCCGCGGATTGCCGCTGCTTGCCGTCTCGGCGGTGACGGGGAAAGGGATCCACCAGTTGCTGGCAGCCGCGTTCGAGATCCGGGAGGTCTGGTCACGCCGCGTTTCGACGGGGGAACTGAACCGTTGGTTCGAACAGGCGCTCGAAAACAACCCGCCTCCAGCGCCGGGGGGAAAGCGGATCAAGCTCAGGTACATCACTCAGGTGAATACGCGCCCACCAAGCTTCGTCATTTTCGGAACGCGGCTAGACCAGCTGCCGGAAAGCTACAAAAGATACCTCGTCAATGGAATGCGCCGGGAACTCGGCTTTGGGGCGGTGCCCGTGCGGCTGCAGACGAGGTCGCCCAAAAACCCGTTCAACAAATGAACGCGCCGCGCCTCGTAGACGCGCGCGGCATGCTTTGCCCCTGGCCGGTGATCCGCCTCAGCCGTGCGGCCCGGGACATGGGCGGGAGGGGCGAAGTCCGAATTCTCGCAGATGACCCCATTGCGCCCGGCGAACTCGCCGGCCTGTGCCGAGAGCGGGGCTGGCAATTCAGCACCGATCCCGACGAACAGGGAACGTTCACGGTTGTATTCGGCTGAAAACCCAGCGCCTTCCAGCGCAGGCGTTTATCGGCTGCAGCTTCAAAACGGACGCCTTCTATCCAGCGGCCCTTTCCATTGGCTGGACTTCCCAGCGGGCGAGCGTCCGCCATAGCCACTCGAAGGGGCCGTAGCGGTAGCGATCCAGCCAAAACTTCGACCAAAGCAGCATCAGCACCCACATCGGGAGCACGACCAGCCAGAGCTCGCTGCGGCTGAGCGTTCCGAACAGGCCAAGGCCGAAGCCGTAGAAAATCGTGGTCGCAACGAGGCTGCTGCCAAGATAGTTGGTGAATGCCGCTCGGCCGGCTGCTGCAATCCGTGCTACGAGCCAGCCGCCGTTGCGTGTCATGAAGATGACCAAGGCCGCGGTCGCGAGCACCATAAGCGGGCGGACCAGCGTTGTCGCGATGATCGACAGGTCGAACAGCAGGACGAGGTCAAAACCGCTCGACCACAGCATCCAGCCGAGCAGCGCATGAAGCGGGATGCCGATGCCGTAACCGGCCAACGCGACGCGGCGATAGGCGTGGGTCGGCCAGGCTCCGGCGAGGAAGCCGCTCTTGAGCCCCGCCATCCCCAGCAGCATGTAGGCGAGCGTTTCGGCCCCGAAAAAAAAGAAGGAACTGAGCGGCAAGGTGCCATGTTCGCTGAACCGGTAAGCAAGAATGTCCAGGTAGTCGCTCCTGTAGGTGGCGATCACCTGGGCAAGCTCCGCTGGGGAAGGGGGAGCGAAGTCCCCTTTTACGACCGCCCAGGTGGCAATCGCTTCCGCTGAGGCGTTGGGGACGGCGGCAGCCGCGCTCGCGGCGTGGAAGCCGGCTCCCAGCGCGGCGAAGATCAGGAACTGCACCAGCAGCAGAGCCACGCTCCAGCCGACAAGCGCGCCCGGCGATCTTGTATGCAACAACCAGGCAACCATGCCGACCGGTGCGTAGAGCGAGAGGATGTCTCCCGACCAAATGAAATAGAAATGAACCAGGCCGAACACGAGCAGCCACCACATCCGGCTGAAGTGCGCCGTTTCAGGTGATCGCCCGCTTTCAGCGGCGCGATCGAGGACGAGGAGCATGCTCGCCCCGAACAGGAGCGAGAAAAGGCCGCGCATTTTGCCATCTATGAAGATGAAGCTCAGGTACCAGGAGACGAGATCACGGATATGCTCGTTGCCGTAGGCCAGTGGATTTGTGGACGCTTCGGCTGGCATCGCAAAGGCGACCATGTTCGCGGGCAATATCCCCATGACGGCGATGCCGCGCAGGATGTCGAGCGTCCCGATCCGCGCGGCCGCGGCAATCGCAGTCATCCCGGATCCTTTTTCCCGATGTGAGAACGATCCTAGAGGATCCGGCCCGGCCTGGAGAATGCGCCGGCGGCGCAGCCACCAACCCTCCCAGCTTTGAAAGCCGGCGTTTCGAGGCGCCGCCGTTCCGAGGGCTCAGGCCGCGGGGGCCTCTGATTGCAGCTGGATATAATTCTGAAGGCCCATCCGCGCGATCATCTCGAACTGCCGCTCAATCGTGTCGACATGCTCTTCCTCGTTTCGAAGTATTTCTGCGAACAGATCGCGGCTGCCGTAATCGCGCACCCTTTCGCAATGTTCAATCGCGCCGCGCAGCTGGGTCAGCGCCTCCATCTCGAGTGCGAGGTCGGCGCGGAGAACCTCCTCGACCGTCTCGCCGATCCGAAGACGCCCGAGCATTTGAAAGTTGGGGATCCCGCCGAAGAAGAGGATGCGCTCCGCCAAGCGATCGGCGTGCTTCATCTCGTCAATCGATTCGTGACGCTCATATTCCGCAAGCCGCTTCACGCCCCAATTGTCGAGCAGGCGATAGTGCAGCCAATATTGATTGACCGCGGTGAGCTCGTTCCTGAGCGCCTCGTTCAATAATTCGATGACGCGTTCTTCGCCCTGCATTGCCGCCTCCTGTTCCAAGGCTGGCATAACGAACGGTTCACGCAATTGGAACCGCAAAAAATGGCGGAAAACTGCAGAAAATTAGCTGCTTTTGCTAGGCAGTCGCACGTTCGGACGCAATGATCTCTCGTGCAAATGGGACGCATTGACCACAACGCGGCTTGCGCCCGACGCACCGATAGGCGCTGATCGGGCAGGACGCACCCTCCCGCGCTGCTTTGCGGAGGTCGGCCTCTCGAATCGCGTTACAGATGCAGACGATCATGGAGA
>JALYNE010000167.1 GCA_030773375.1 Pseudomonadota bacterium | reverse complement strand
ATCTGACCCGTTCGCCCTGAGCCTGTCGAAGGGCTGTCCTTCTTTTCCCTTCAAGGGGAAAACAGGGCTTCAACGGGTGCCCATGAAAGTACTACTTTCATGGGATCCCTCACAAGCTCAGCCCGAACGGAAAAGTGCACTGATCCCAATTTTCACGCAAGTTGCTCAATCGGGAGACCACCTCGCGAAGATCGCGGTTGGGAGGAGCAGCCCGCGTGCCTCTTCGCGCACCGCCATGTCGCCGCACTCGATGCGGCCGCCAAGGCCGGCGAGCGCCTGGTTGAACAATTCGCCGATCGCAAGCGCGGACATCCGCACGGCATAAACCGTCAGCACCAGGAAGCGGCTGTTCTCGTCGAGCAGCCGGCGGCAGTCGGCGATGAGGGCGGGCAGGCCCTCTTCGAGCTTCCAGACCTCGCCGGCCGGTCCGCGGCCATATTTTGGCGGGTCGAGGATGATCCCGTCATAGCGCCGCCCGCGCCGGACCTCGCGCGCGACGAACTTGGCGGCATCCTCGACGATCCAGCGGATCGGCCGCTCCGCCATGCCCGAGAGCGCTGCATTCTGCTTGCCGGCCTCAACCGATTTCTTCGACGCATCGACGTGGACGAGCCGTCCGCCGGTAGCCGCCATTGCGAGCGTTCCGACCCCGGTGTAGCCGAACAGGTTCATTGCTTCCCGCTCCGGGCCGAGCCGCTGGCGCATCCACGCCCATTGCGGCGCCATGTCGGGGAAGAAAGCGAGGTGGCGAAACGGGGTACATTGCGCGCGGAAGCGAACGTCCTCCCAGGCCATGTCCCAGCCGTCGCGCGGCACCGGCCGGGCAAAATGCCAGCGCCCGCCGCCTTCCTCGTCCGATCCGGGAATGAATTCGCCGTCCGCATCCCAGGCGTCCAGCGCCGGTGCCCACATCGCCTGCGGCTCCGGCCGGATGAAACTGTGCGGCCCGTAGCGCTCGAGCTTGCGTCCGTTGCCGCTGTCCATCAGCCCATAATGGCTCCAGGGTTCGGCAACGAGGGTGGTGAGGTTCATGCCGCCCGGACGGCAGGAAAGCCGATCGTGGCGCGCGCGCGCGGGCCCGCGAGCATCTTGCGGCCCGCCTCCCGGACTTGGTCAAGGCTCACCGCCTCAAGCTCGGCCAGCACTTCAGAAGGTTCGACGAGCCGCCCGTGGACGGCAAGCTGCCGCGCGACATAATGCGCCTGCCCCCACGAGCTCTCCATCGACATCAGCAGCGAGGCTTTGGCCTGGGTCCTGACACGCTCCAGTTCGCGCTGCGTCGCCGTTTCGGCAGCGTCAGCGATGATCTCCTCGATGAGCTGCGCGGCTGCCTTGGATTCACGCCGGGACGTCGCAGCATAAGCGAAGAACAGGCCGGCGTCCGAATAAGGGTAGAGCGCAGCGTAAACCGAATAAGCGAGGCCGCGATCCTCCCGCACCTGCTGGAACAGGCGGGACGAGGAGCCGCCGCCGACGATGTCGCCGAACAATCGTGCCGGAAAGTAATCCTCGTCGAGCTGGGCAGGCCCACGGAAACCGAGCGCAAGATGCGCCTGGTCGGACTTCATGCGGCCCACCCGATCGCCGCCGGTGAACTGCGCCGGCTCGGGCGGCGATGCTGTCCCGGCGGGTAGGCCCGAAAAGTGCTGCTCCGCCAGCTCCACCAGCCGCTCGTGATCGACCTTGCCGGCGGCGACCAGCGTGAGGCTGCCAGCCCGATATTGGCTGCCCCGCCAATCGTGGAGGTCCTCGACGCCGATCGCCTCGATCGTTTCTTCGCTGCCGAGCACCGACCGGCCAAGCGGCTGGCCGACAAAGGCGGCCGACCAGAGATCGTCGAAGATGATGTCGGACGGAGTGTCGCAGGCTTCCCCGAGCTCTTGCAGCACGACATCCTTCTCGCGCTCCAGGTCGGCCTGAGCAAAGCGCGGCCGCAGGATCATGTCCGCAATGAGCTCGACGCCGAGCGGCACATGCTCCGCCATGACGGAAGCCGTGAAGTTCGTGCCGTCGCGATCGGTTGCGGCATTGAGGTCGCCCCCGACATCCTCGATCGCTTCGCTGATCTCCCGCGCCGACCGCCGGCCGGCTCCCTTGAACACCATATGTTCGAAAAGGTGCGCGATCCCGTTCAGCGCTGCCGGCTCGTAGCGGGAGCCGGTGTCCGCGTAGAGGCCGACGGCCGCGGTCTCGATCCCGGGCATCTGCCGGCTCGCGACCTTGAAGCCGCTTGGCAATGTGGTGAGGTGCATCATGGAGGCTGGGGACTTAGTCGCTGGGGAGCCGAGCTTCAACCGCATGCCTGAGCGTCCGCAGAGCGAGCAATTCGTCAGGAAGGGGCGTCCGTCCCATCCTGATCGGCCGGCGGCACTTCGCTTTGGCCAGGCCTCCCGAGCGGAGGCTTGGCAGCTTTGTTCTGCCGTCGGCGCAGCGCAAGCAGGTAGATCACTGCCGCCGCCGCCGCGAAGAAGAACCATTGCAGCGCGTACAAGCGGTGGTTGTTGGGCGTGAGCTCGGGGGAAGGCGGGGCGCTGGGCTGGAGGCCCGGCGCGGGCCGCTCCGAAACCAGGCGGATTTTGTGGGCGACGTCGGGTGCGATGAGGCCGCTCACTTCGCCGCCGCGCCATCCGGCCGGCGCCGCGCTCGAAGTCGACCATCCCATGTCGACCTGCATGCCGGGCCCTTCGAGGCCTCCCGTTCGGCACGAGGCAATGTGGCTCCAGCCGGTTTCGCCCGACGCGCTGCGACCCGCCACGGCCCGCCACCCGACCACTTCCATGCAAAAGCCCATCGCCCGCCTGTAGAGAAGGCTGTCGTCCGCGGGCGGAATGCTCGGCCAGCCGATGGACGGCAGCTGCGAATTGGCGCGATATTGCTGGATCAACCCCTCTTTCCATGTGGCGCGATTCAGCTGCCAGATGCCGAGGCCGATCATCGTCGCCACGGCGCTGACGACCAGGATCGAAGGCACCAAAGGGAAACGCATCATTCCTTCCCCGTCATGCGGCCTTCGCGCGCGCTGTTCCGATATTCGAGCGTGATCAGCATGCCCTTGGCGACACGAAGCGAGCCGGCAACCGCTGCCGCAGTGATCGGCAGCCACAGGAGCAGGTGAACCCACCAGGCCGGCTCCACCGTCAGCTCGAGCGCGATTGCGAGCCCTGTGATGAGCGCGCCCACCAGAAGGGTCAGGAACGCCGCCGGCCCGTCTCCGACATTGAACGCGTTGAAATCGAGCTGACAGGCCCGGCAGCGCGGCGCGAAATCGGCAACTCCCCTAAACAGCGACTTCGCCCTGCAGCGGGGGCAGAGGCCCTTCAAAGCGGCTTCGGCAACTCCGCTCCCGCGGGCGGGAGCGGAAGGTGGGCCTGCTTGCATAGAGCGTCGCCTTTCGGAGCATCCCACCTCATAATCCCTGCCCGCGCATGGGTTCCACGCGGCGAAGAGTTTCGTGGACCCTCGCGCGCGAGGAGAGCTTCGATCAGTGCGTCTCGGCGCCCCAGCCGCCCCAGACGTAGATGGCGATGAACAGGAACAGCCACACCACGTCCACGAAGTGCCAATACCAGGCCGCCGCCTCGAACCCGAAATGCTGCTCGGGCCGGAAATGGCCCTTATAGGCGCGCACCAGGCAGACGATCAGGAAGATGGTCCCGACGATGACGTGGAAGCCGTGGAAGCCGGTCGCCATGAAAAAGGCCGACGTGTAGATATTGTCGGCAAAGCCGAACGGCGCGTGGGCATATTCATAGGCCTGGATCGAAGTGAACAGGAGGCCGAGCCCGATCGTCGCCCACAGGCCCTGCTTCAGGCCGTCTCGGTCGCCGTGGATGAGGGCGTGGTGCGCCCAAGTGACCGTGGTGCCGGAGCAGAGCAGGATGAGGGTGTTGAGGAGCGGGTAGCCGAAGGGGTCGAGGACCTCCATTCCCTTGGGCGGCCAGACGCCGCCGATCGATTCCACCGGGGAGGGGAAGAGCGCCGCGTTGAAATAGGCCCAGAACCAGGCGACGAAGAACATCACTTCGGAAGCGATGAACAGGATCATGCCGTAGCGAAGGTGGAGCTGCACGATCGGTGTATGATCGCCGGAATGCGCTTCCCGGATCACGTCCGCCCACCAGCTGAACATGACGAACAGGACAGCGATGAGGCCGCCGAAGAAGACATAGCCTCCGCCGGGCTGGTCATGCATCCACATGATGCCGCCGCCGGCCATGGCGAGCGCGCCGAACGCACCGATCAGCGGCCAGATGCTCGGTGGCAAAATATGATAAGGGTGGCTCTTCGCTCCAGCCATGTCGCGTCCTTCCTGGTTTCGGCCAGTCCTCTAGCTCTGACTTTTGGGCTGGTCCACAGGGTAAAAGGTGTAGCTCAAGGTGATCTCTTCGATCTCGCGGGCGTTCGGATCGTCGAGGATCTTCGGGTCGACGAAAAACACCACCGGCATGCGCACCTCCTGGCCGGGCTTCAACGTCTGCTCGGTGAAGCAGAAGCACTGGATCTTCGTGAAATACTGGCCCGCCTGGGCAGGCGTCACGTTGAAGGTGGCGGTGCCGGTCACCGTGCTCTCGCCGACGTTCTTCGCTGTGTAAAAGGCCATGTCGCGGGCGCCGACGGCGACCCGCTGGCGGTTCTCCTCGGGCTTGAACTCCCATGGCAAAGCCGGATTGGTGTTGGCGTCGAAACGCACCGATATGATCTTGCCCGTGGCTTTCAGCGCCGGCTCGAACTCCTGCGCTCTGAGCGGCGTCCCGCCGAAGCCGGTCACCTGGCAAAAGAGACGGTAGAGGGGAACGCTGGCGAAGGCGAGGCCGACCATGAAGGCAACCAGAAGCGCCGCAAAAGCCGCGGTGCGGCCGTTCCTGCGCGTCAGACTGTTCACTGGTTCACCGTCATCTTGGCGATGGTGATCGCGAACATCAGGATCACGAACAGGCCGAGCGCGAGCGCCATCACGATCGCGCGGCTTTTCTGCCGGGCCCGAACTTTGTCGTCTTGGCCATCGGGGATCATTCAGAACCACCTATCGAGGACAAGGGCCCCGAACAAAGCGAACAGGTAAAGAATCGAAAAGGCGAACAGCCGCTTTTCGGGTTTCATGTCCGAAGGTTCGGTGGCCCGATTGGCAAAGACCTGGAGGGCGAGGGCGAAGAACAACAGGCTGAGCGCCGTTGCAAGGAGACCGTACACGGCGCCGGTGAGGCCGAGCGGCCAGGGCGCCACCGCAGCCGCCGCCATCGGGATCGTGTAGAGCAGGATCTGTTGACGGGTGACCTTTGTCCCCGAAACGACCGGCAGCATCGGAACGCCTGCGGCGGCATAATCGGAGCGGACGAACAGCGACAACGCCCAGAAGTGCGGCGGCGTCCAGAGAAAGATGATTGTGAAGAGAAGGAGCGGGAGGAGGGTCACGTCGCCCGTCGCGGCCGCCCAGCCGATTACAGGGGGGAAGGCACCTGCCGCACCCCCGATAACGATGTTCTGCGGCGTGCGGCGCTTCAACCAGATTGTGTAGACCAATACATAGAAGAGGATGGAGAGCGCGAGCACCGCTGCCGCAGTCCAGTTGGTGGCGATGCCCATCAGGACGACGGAAAAGAAGCTGAGCCCGACGCCGAAGTGGAGCGCTGCCTCCCGGTCCATGCGCCCGGCGGGAAGAGGCCGCGCGCTGGTGCGCTTCATCAGCGCATCGAGATCAGCCTCGTACCACATGTTGAGCGCGGCGGCGCCGCCTGCGCCAAGAGCAATGCAGAGGATGGCGGTGAAGCCGAGCACCGGATGAATAGTGGCGGGCGCTGCAAGCAGCCCGCAAAGTCCGGTGAAGACGACAAGGCTCATCACGCGCGGCTTCGTCAGCGCGACAAAATCCCGCCAGTCGGCAGGGAGGGAGGCTGAACTCACGAGCGTTGGCATGGAGCTGATATAAGGATCCCCTCCCCACAGCGGGAGGGGATCCAAGGGTTTAGTCGATCCGCGGCAGCTTCTCGAACTGGTGGAAGGGCGGGGGGCTGGACAGCGTCCACTCGAGCGTGGTCGCGCCTTCGCCCCACGGACTGGGAGCCGTCTTCTTGCCGAACATCAGCGAGTAGATGACGTTCACGAAGAAGATCACCATACCGATGGCCATGATGACGTAGCCCCAGGTCGCGACCTGGTTCCAACCCGCAAAAGCGTCCGGATAGTCCGCATAGCGACGCGGCATGCCGTCCAGCCCCAGGAAGTGCATGGGGAAGAACATGACGTTAACCCCGATGAAGAAGACCCAGAAGTGGAGCTGGCCGAGAACCTCGTTGTAGTTCCGGCCCCACATCTTGCCGAACCAGTAGTAGAAGCCGGCGAACAGCCCGAACACGGCGCCTAGCGAGAGCACGTAGTGGAAGTGGGCAACCACGTAGTAGGTGTCGTGCATGTAGTTGTCGATGCCGCCATTGGCGAGCACGACCCCGGTCACGCCGCCGACGGTGAACATGAAGATGAAGCCCAAGGCCCACATCATTGGGGTCTGCAAGCTCAACGAGCCGCCCCACATCGTCGCGATCCACGAGAAGATCTTGATGCCGGTCGGCACCGCGATCACCATGGTTGCAGCCGTGAAGTACATCTTCGTGTTCACGTCCATGCCGACGGTGAACATGTGGTGCGCCCACACGACGAAGCCGACCACGCCGATCGCCACCATGGCGTAGGCCATGCCGAGATAGCCGAAGACGGGCTTGCGGCTGAAGGTTGCGATCACCTGGCTGACGATCCCGAAGCCGGGCAGGATCATGATGTAGACTTCGGGGTGGCCGAAGAACCAGAACAGGTGCTGGTACAGGATCGGATCGCCGCCGCCGGACGCATCGAAGAAGTGGGTGCCGAAGTTGCGGTCGGTCAGCAGCATGGTGATCGCACCGGCGAGCACCGGAAGTGCGAGCAGCAGCAGGAACGCCGTCACCAGCACCGACCAAACGAACAGCGGCATCTTGTGCAGCGTCATGCCCGGAGCGCGCATGTTGAAGATGGTGGTGATGAAGTTGATCGCGCCCAGGATCGACGAAGCGCCGGCAAGGTGGAGCGAGAAGATCGCCATGTCCACCGCAGGCCCACTCGCGCCGCTGGTCGAAAGCGGAG
>JALYNE010000166.1 GCA_030773375.1 Pseudomonadota bacterium | reverse complement strand
CACGCGCCAGCTGCTGCGCACAGGCGAGCCCTGCCGGTCCGGAGCCCACCACTGCGATGCGCTTGCCCGTCCCCCGGCTCGCGATCTGCGGCTTGATCCACCCTTCGCGCCAGCCGCGGTCGATGATTTCGCACTCGATCGATTTGATCGTCACCGGCGCGTCACTGATGTTGAGTGTGCACGCCTCTTCGCATGGCGCGGGGCAGACGCGACCGGTGAATTCGGGAAAATTGTTGGTCTGGTGAAGGCGGTCGAGCGCGACCCGCCACTGATCGCAGTAGACGAGGTCGTTCCAGTCCGGAATGAGGTTGTTCACGGGGCAGCCCGAATGGCAGAAGGGAATTCCGCAATCCATGCAGCGCGAGGCTTGCCGGCTCACCTCTTGCGAGGCCGGCAGTTCGACGAATTCGCCCCAATGCTTCAAACGCTCTTCAGCCGGCGCAGCGCCTCGGCCGCGTCGCTCGACCTCAAGAAATCCGGTCGGGTTACCCATCGCAATTACTCCGCAGCGACAGTGAGTGGCACCAGCGCCTCGCCCCGAAGGTCGAGCAGGGCGCGGCGATATTCGGTCGGCATGACCTTGACGAACTTGGACAGCGAAGCGGGCCAGTCGCTAAGCAAAGCTTTCGCGCGCGCGCTCCCGGTTGCCGCCAGGTGGTGCTCGACGAGCAACCGCAGCCGCTCCGCGTCGCTGCCGAGCATGTCGGCGAGGTTCGCGTCGGGATCGGCGCTCTCCTCGATGCTCTCGAGCTCGACGCTTGCGAGATTGCACTGCGCTTCGAGCCGCCCGTCGGGGTCGTAGACGTAAGCGATGCCGCCGGACATTCCGGCAGCGAAGTTCCGGCCGACCTCCCCGAGGATCGCGACCACGCCGCCGGTCATATATTCGCAGGCATGATCGCCCGCCCCTTCGACCACCGCCGTGGCACCCGAGTTGCGGACTGCAAAACGCTCGCCGCCGACGCCATTGAAAAAGGCTTCTCCAGCGAGCGCGCCGTAAAGCACGGTGTTGCCGACGATGATGTTGGCGCTCGCCTCTCGCCGTGCCTCGTCGGGCTGGCGAACGATGATGCGACCGCCCGACAGGCCCTTGCCGACATAGTCGTTGCCGTCGCCGGTGAGCTCGAGCGTCACGCCCTTGGCCAGGAAAGCGCCGAAGCTTTGTCCCACAGTGCCGCGCAGGCGCACATAGATGCTGTCGTCGGGCAGACCCGAATGGCCGTAGCGGCGCGCGACCTCTCCTGAAAGCATGGTGCCGACGCTGCGGTTCACGTTGCGGATGTCGCGTTCGATCAGCACCTTCTCGCCCCGCTCGAGCGCAGGTTCGGCGGCCGCAATGAGGTCGCGATCGAACACGCGATCGAGGCCGTGCATCTGCGTTTCCGAGTTCCACCGGGCAAGCGCCGGATCGACCGCCGGGACGTAGAGCAGCTTGCTGAGATCGACGCCTTTGGCTTTCCAATGCTCAACCGCCGGGCTGGCGTCGAGCAGCTCCGGACGGCCGATCATTTCGGTGAGCTTGCGCACACCAAGCGAGGCCATGATCTCGCGCAGCTCTTCGGCGACAAAGAAGAAATAGTTGATCACATGCTCCGGCTGCCCGGTGAAGCGCGCGCGCAGCACCGGGTCCTGCGTCGCGACGCCGACCGGGCAGGTGTTGAGATGGCACTTGCGCATCATGATGCAGCCGGCGGCGATCAACGGTGCGGTTGCAAAGCCGAACTCGTCCGCGCCGAGCAATGCTGCAATGGCGACGTCGCGGCCGGTGCGCAGGCCTCCGTCGGCCTGAACCGAAATACGTCCGCGAAGCCCGTTCAGCACCAGGGTCTGCTGGGTCTCGGCAAGTCCGATCTCCCACGGAAGCCCGGCATGGGTAAGCGAGGTCAGCGGCGAAGCGCCCGTGCCGCCCTCATAGCCCGAGATCGTGACGTGATCGGCCATCGATTTGGCGACGCCGGCCGCGACGGTGCCGACCCCGACCTCCGAGACCAGCTTCACGGAGATACGCGCGCGCTCGTTCACGTTCTTCAAGTCGTGGATGAGCTGGGCGAGATCCTCGATCGAGTAGATGTCGTGGTGCGGCGGCGGCGAAATAAGCCCGACGCCGGGCGTCGAATGCCGAACCGCGGCGATGTGACGATCGACCTTGTGCCCGGGGAGCTGACCGCCCTCGCCGGGCTTCGCGCCTTGCGCGATCTTGATCTGGATGTCGTCGGCATTGACCAGATACTCGGTCGTGACTCCGAACCGGCCGGACGCCACCTGCTTGATCGCCGAGCGCATCGAATCGCCGTTCGGGAGCGGGCGGAAGCGATCGCTCTCCTCGCCCCCTTCCCCGGTGTTCGACCGGCCGCCGATGCGGTTCATGGCGATGGCGAGCGTCGTATGCGCTTCCCGGCTGATCGAGCCGAAGCTCATCGCACCGGTCGCGAACCGCTTCACGATCTCGCTCGCGGGCTCGACCTCGTCGAGCGGCACCGGCGCGCCGAGCGGCTTCAGCGTCATGAGGCCGCGGATGGTGAGGCGCCTACGGCTCTGCTCATTGATGCTTTGCGCAAAACTCCGATACTTGTCGGGCAAATTGCCGCGCACGGCGTGCTGAAGATCGGCGACGGTCTCTGGCGTCCAGGCATGTGCCTCGCCGCCGATGCGATAAAAGTAGGTCCCGCCGAACGGCAGCACGTCCGCGGACCTTCGGTAGGCGTCGCGATGCCGGCGCGCGGCTTCCTCGCCGATCTCCTCGATCCCCACCCCCTCGATGGTGGTGCTGGTGCCGGCGAAATATTTTTCGAGGAAGGCGCTCGAAAGCCCCACGGCGTCGAAGATCTGCGCGCCGCAATAGCTTTGGTAGGTCGAGATGCCCATCTTGGACATGACCTTCAGCATGCCTTTGCCGGCCGCCTTGATGTAGTTCTTGGCGCCTTTCTCGCCCCCACCGAGGGCATCGATCGTCTCGAAGGCGAGATAGGGGTTCACAGCCTCCGCGCCGTAGCCGGCGAGAACGCAGAAATGATGGACTTCGCGCGCTTCGCCCGTCTCGACGACGAGCCCCGTCTGCATGCGCAGCCCCTGGCGGATCAGGTGATGGTGCACCGCGCCGGTTGCCAAGGCGGCCGGGATCGGCACCCGGTCCGGCGAGACCGCCCGGTCCGACAGAATGAGCACGTTGATGTCGGCGAGCACCGCCTCGGTCGCTTCCCAGCAGAGCCGCTGCAGCGCCGCCTCGAGCGCCTTGCCGCTGCCGCCTGCCGGCCAGGTTGCGTCGAGCGTGGCGGTGCGGAAGGCGCCGTCCACCGCATCGCGGATCGACCGGATCTTCTCGAGATCCTCGTTGGTGAGGATCGGCTGGGAGACTTCCAGCCGCTTGAAGGCGCCGGCATGGTGACCGAGCAGGTTGGGGCGCGGCCCGATCATCGAGACGAGCGACATCACCATGGCTTCGCGGATCGGATCGATCGGGGGGTTGGTGACCTGCGCGAAGTTCTGCTTGAAATAATCGTAGAGCAGCTTGGACCGTTCGGAGAGAACCGCGATGGGAGTGTCCGTTCCCATCGATCCGATCGGATCGTCGCCCTCGGCCGCCATCGGTGCCAGGAACAGCTTCAGATCCTCTTCGGTATAGCCGAACGCCTGCTGGCGGCGGCGCAAAGTGTCCGGATCGGACGTGCGCGGCTGCTCCTTCGAGGGCGGCAGCTCTTCGAGCTTGAACTGCGTGTCCCGCAGCCATTCGCCATAAGGCTCGGCATTGGCGAGCTCCGCCTTGATCTCCGCGTCCTCGACGATGCGGCCCTGCTCGAGGTCGATCAGCAGCATCTTGCCCGGCTGGAGCCGCCACTTGCGGACGATCTTTTCCTCCGGGATCGGAAGCACGCCGCTTTCGGACGCCATGATGATGCGGTCGTCTTCGGTCACCGTGAAGCGGGCGGGGCGGAGACCATTTCGATCGAGCGTGGCACCGATCTGCCGCCCGTCGGTAAAGGCGATGGCCGCCGGACCGTCCCACGGCTCCATCAGCGCGGCGTGATATTCGTAAAAGGCGCGCCTCGAAAGATCCATCTGGGCGTTGCCGGCCCAGGCTTCCGGGATCAGCATCATCACCGCGTGCGGCAGCGAATAGCCGCCGGCGATCAGCAGCTCGAGCGCATTGTCGAGGCTCGCCGTGTCGGATTGGCCGTGCGGGATGAGCGGCCACATCTTGTTGAGATCGGCGCCGAGCAGAGGCGATTCCATCGTACGGCGGCGCGCATTCATCCAGTTGACGTTGCCGCGGACCGTGTTGATCTCGCCGTTGTGGGAGATGAAACGGAACGGGTGGGCGAGCTTCCAGGACGGGAAGGTGTTGGTGGAGAAGCGCTGGTGGACCATCGCCAGCGCCGACGTGGTCAGCGGATTGAGGAGGTCCTTGTAGAAGCGGCCGACCTGCGTTGCGAGCAGCAACCCCTTGTAGACGACGGTGCGGCTCGAAAAGCTCGGTATGTAGAATTCGGCAAGAGCCGGCAGCTGCTTGCGGGCGGCGAGCTCCTGCAGCGGGTTCTGCGTCTGCTTGCGGATGGCGAGAAGCTTGCGCTCGAACGCGTCCTGATCCTTGACGCGCGGCCCGCGCGCGACGATCGCCTGCCGGATCACCGGCATGGCCGCGAAAACGGTCGGGCTCATCCCCTCCGGGTCCACGGGCACGTCGCGCCAGCCGAGGAGGATCTGCCCCTCGAGTTCGACGAACCGCTCGAGCTGCGCGATGGCGACTTCGCGGCTCTGCGCATCGCGCGGCAGGAAGCACATCGCGACCGCATAGTCCCCCGCCGACGGAAGCGTCAGCGCATTGCCCTCGGCCCAGTGACGAAGAAGCGCGTCCGGAATCTGGATCAGGCAGCCCGCGCCGTCGCCGACCAGAGGATCGGCGCCGACGGCGCCGCGATGGTCGAGATTGGCGAGGATTTCGAGGCCCTCGCGAATGATGGCGTTGGATTTCTGCCCGCGAATGTGCGCGATGAAGCCGACGCCGCACGCATCATGCTCGCTTCGCGGATCATACAATCCCTGTCTCGCTGGCAGTCCAGCCATCGCAAAACCCTTCACATCATCATGTTGTGCGCTCGCTTACCGACCTTGTCCCGAAGCGCAAGCGCCGCCGACCCGGATTCGTGGGCGCATCCACCTTTGTCGCATGCCATTTTGGGATACAATCGGAAAGTCCAAAATGCATGCAACCGCTTGAAATTCGCTTCGAAGCCCTGCAGGCAGCCCTCAGTGGAAGGGCCTATGGG
The DNA here is from genome assembly GCA_030773375.1 of Pseudomonadota bacterium. Classification (GTDB taxonomy): domain Bacteria; phylum Pseudomonadota; class Alphaproteobacteria; order Sphingomonadales; family Sphingomonadaceae; genus Allosphingosinicella. The sequence goes on along the minus strand of JALYNE010000166.1, from coordinate 1,915 downwards.
ATCCCGAACGCTTGAAGTTCAGCTCCGCTCCTTGGTTGCCGTAAAGCGGATCTTCGGGTTGCGGCCCTCGTGGAAATTGAGCTCCCACAAGTCCTTGGCCATGAACACCGGCGCACCGTCGCGATCCGTGGCGACGGCGCTTCTGTGCGTGTCGACGAAGGCCTTGAGGTCGGCTGCATTCTCGGCCGCAAGCCAGCGGGCGGTGTTCCACGGAGAGGGTTCGAAGCGCGCATCGACCTTATATTCGGCCTCGAGCCGGGAGATCAGCACGTCGAGCTGAAGCTGGCCGACGACGCCGACAATCCAGTTCGCCCCCAGCGAAGGATAGAAGACCTGCGTTACCCCTTCCTCGGCCATGTCGTCGAGCGCCTTGCGGAGCTGCTTGGTCTTGGTGGGGTCGGTAAGCACGACGCGGCGCAGGATCTCGGGGGCGAAGTTCGGCAGGCCGGTGAACTGGATGGCTTCGTCCTCGGTCAGCGTATCGCCGACGCGCAGCGTGCCGTGGTTCGGTATGCCGATAATGTCGCCGGGATAAGCTTCGTCGGCGAGTTCCCGGTTTTGCGCGAAAAAGAGGATCGGGCTGTGCACCGCGATCGACTTGCCGGTCGAGGGCTGGAGAAGCTTCATGCCCCGCCGGAAGCGGCCCGAGCAGAGCCGCATGAATGCGACCCGGTCCCGGTGCTGCGGGTTCATGTTGGCTTGCACCTTGAAAATGAAGCCGGTGACGGCATCGAGATCCGGATGCACCGGGCCGTTGCTGGTCGGTTGCGGCAGCGGGGATGGGGCGAATGCGCCAAGCGCTTCGATGAGTTCGCCAACCCCGAACTCCTTCAGCGCCGATCCGAAAAAGACCGGTGTGAGGTCGCCGCCGAGATAGGCGTCGGCATCGAAGGAGGGGTAAGCGGCCAGTGCGAGCGACGCTTCCTCACGAAGCTTTTCGATGCCTTCGGGCGAGAGAAAATCGCCGAGCTTCGGATCATCGAGCCCCGAGACCTTTACCGTCTCCCCTTCGAAATGACCGCTGTCGTTCCTGGCGGGCAAGTTGAAGCGGTTACCTGCAAGGTCGTAAATGCCCTCGAAGGTGCCGCCCATTCCGGCCGGCCAGCTCATCGGAGCGACATCCAGGGCAAGAACGTCGGCCACCTCGTCGAGCAGTTCGAACGGCTCCTTGCCCTCGCGGTCGACCTTGTTGATGAAGGTGATGATCGGAATATTGCGGAGCCGGCAGACCTCGAAGAGCTTGCGCGTCTGCGCTTCGATGCCGCGAGCGGCGTCGATCACCATCACCGCCGAATCGACGGCGGTGAGCGTCCGGTAAGTATCTTCCGAAAAGTCCTCGTGGCCCGGCGTGTCGAGCAGGTTGAAGGTCACTCCGTCATGCTCGAACGTCATGACGGAGCTCGTCACCGAGATGCCGCGCTGCTGCTCGATCTTCATCCAGTCCGATCGTGCGCGCCGGTTCTGGCCCCTCGCCTTCACTTCACCGGCAAGGTGGATCGCGCCTCCGAAAAGCAGCAGCTTTTCGGTGAGCGTGGTCTTGCCCGCGTCGGGGTGCGAGATGATCGCAAAGGTGCGCCGGTCGGGACGACCGGTCGGTCGGTTGAGCATGTCGGGATCCGAAGGTTTGAATTGCCCAGCCCCATAGCAGGCGGGGAAGCATCAGGCACGCGAAATAGGAATGCGCGTCGCTTGGAGGCCTGCTGAGACTCAGAAGACGTCAGGCGCTGCGCTTCTCGACCTGTCGGGCGCACCTCCCGTTCGGGCTGAGCTTGTCGAAGCCCTCTCCTTCGCTGAGCGTCTTCATCCGCGAAGCTTGCACCGCCGCTCGCTCTTGAAGCGGGGGCTCTCCCCGACCATAGGCACGTCCGCACCAACAAGGGGGCAGAAACTTGCCGCAATATGATCGGATCGGCGA
>JALYNE010000165.1 GCA_030773375.1 Pseudomonadota bacterium | reverse complement strand
CTTGTTTGCCGTGCTTTCCGAGGCGTCAGGTGATTTCCACCTGACTTGAAAGCACTCTAGCTTACGCACAGCTGCCGGCGCGCCGGCCGGTGGTGCGCGCCTTCACCGTCATGTTCATGCCGCCTGGCATGCCCGCCGCTTCCATGCTCATATTCATGTCGTACCTGCGAGGGCCATAACTGCCCTCCATGTTCATCACCATCTTGCCCGGCATACCAGGTCCCGTGCAGGTCATCGCGCCGCCCATCCGGCCGCCGTCCATCGAGAAATCCTGATAAGTGCAATTGCTGTTCTTCTGGCCGGCCAGGAAGTTCGCGCTGGGGTTCGAAGCTTGTTCCGGGGTAACGCAATTGCTTACGGTCTGCTTCTGCCCCACCATCTGGCGGACCGCCTCAGGGGGGAGACCCGGTGCGCTCGCCGAGAGGATTTCGGTGGTTGCTTCCCACTGGCCGGGCTCAAGCTTCAAGGCCGACAATTCCTCGGCGACTTCCTCTGCCGTCTGCTGGCCGCCTTTTTCGGAATTGCCGCAGGCGGTGACGACCAGTGCCGCCACGCAGAAGATGAGAGCCTGTCTCACCTGCCGATCAATCAATCAGCGACCGCACCGCCACCGGGCTTCATCAGGTCGAGCACCGCCAGCGTCATCGCTTCGGCACCAACACGGATCGAAGGTTCCGGCTCGATCTTGAACAAAGGCGAGTGGTGCGAAGGGACTGGGGGTCCGCCCGCTTTTGCGGCGTCGAAGGCAGGTTGCGGCGTTCCACCCACCGCGAAATAGTAGCCCTTAACGCCGTGTTTCGGCTCGACGAAATAGGCGAAATCCTCGGCACCCATTCCGTTCTGCACGTATGGCACGAATGCATCCGCACCGAGATCGCGAATGAGCGCGGCGTTCAAACGCCGCGCAAGCGCGGCGTCGTTGATCGTGGTCGGCGTGCCCTCCGAGACTTTGACCTCCGGGAGCTTGTCGTCCGGCAGGCCGTTGGCCCGGCCGATCCCTTCCGCGACGCGCCGGATTGCGGCGAGAAGCTGTGCGCGGGTCTCCTCGTCATTTGCGCGCACCGTCAGCTGGAGGTGGGCGCGATCCGAGATGATGTTGTGTTTCGTACCTGCGTGGAATGCTCCAACGGTGATCACCCCCGGCTTCAGCGGTTCGCGCTCGCGGCCGATGATCCCCTGCATCGCAACCGCGATCTGCGATCCGATATAGATCGGGTCCTTCCCAGTGTTGGGCGAGGCGCCGTGGGCGCCGATCCCATGCACGATGATATCAACGCTGTCCGCCGAGCTGTACTGGATGCCTTCGCTCGCGCTCACCTTGCCCGTTGCAAGGGCCGAAGACACGTGAAAGGCCAAGGCATAATCCGGCTTTGGGAAGCGCGTGTAAAGCCCGTCCTGAAGCATTGCCTTGGCGCCGCCCACCCGCTCTTCGGCGGGCTGTACGATGAAGAGCACAGTGCCCTTCCATCGGTCCTTCATGGCGGAGAGCCGCTTCGCCGTGCCAATCATCGACGTGATGTGCACGTCATGGCCGCATGCATGCATCACCGGCGCCTCGACGCCATCGACACCGGTCTGGCGCGCCTTTGACGCATAAGGCAGGCCGGATTTCTCCTCGACCGGCAGGCCGTCCATGTCGGCGCGCACCAGAACCACTGGACCGGCGCCGTTCTTCATGACGCCAACAACGCCCGTTCCGCCGACGCCCTCGGTCACCGTCGCGCCGGCACCCCGAAGCTGCTGAGCCATGATCTTTGCGGTCCGGTTCTCCTTGAAACTGAGCTCCGGGTTCTTGTGGAAATCGACAAACATCGCGGCCAATTGCTTGTCATAGTCGGCCTTCACCGCATCCGCGATGGGACTGGCCGCGAGTGCCGGGGGGCTACCGAGTGCAGCAGCCAAGAGCATGAACCTGAAGCGCATTATTTTCCCTCTCCTGCCGCCCGTTGTCTGCGACTCTAATTGCCTCCTGCCGGAAGAGCCACGAGAATTTCGGCGGAAAGGGGGATGATGCCGTTTCTTGTTCCGAGCCAGCGCGCGTCAGCACGCCTCGCTGGTGGGGGCGGGTCGTCTAAGAATCAACTCGGCCGGCGCCATGGCGCGCCGGCCGAGCTTTATTCAAATTCCGTGATGGTCTGAGCCGCCTGCACCGTGCAGTCGCTCACCAGCTTCAGGGGCTGACAACCCGATCATCATCGTCCTCGAAGGCCACGATGATCAGAACGGCGATTATGATCGCGATCGAGATAAAGCCGAAGAAGCGGTTGGAGCCGAGCAGGCTCGCGTCATCTGCGACCTGTTCGACCTGCGGCTGAGGCGCTGCCGCAACCGTCTGAGCGCTCACAGGGGCAGCTGCGACGAGTGCAGCAGCTGCCAAACCCGACATAAAACGTCCTAGCGCCATAACTCCTCCGCTGTATTGCGCCCGATTCGGGCGATTTCTCCCGAGTGCATACACGAGGGTGCCGCGCTGCCAAGCGAAAAGCTGGCCGGATCAGAACGGACATGGGTGCAAGGCGCCACAAAAGTGTCGATGCCTAAGAAAAAGTGCAATGATGCAACACCCGGCCGCTAAATCGGTCGGCTCATATGAATTGCCGGTAGCATGACGTCGGGACCCATCGGGATCTCTATTCGCTTGATCCGGCTGAAGCCGAGCGCGGCGTAGAACAGTTCGCCGTTCAACGTCGAGTAGCATTCCAAGCGGGCAACCCCTGCAGCGCGCGCCTGCTCCTCGCATTTCGCGTAGATGCTCCGCGCGATGCCAAGACCAGCCCACGGGTTGGTGGCGAAGTGACGAATGTGGCCCACTCCGCTCATCTTTTCTGCCGTTCCCGGCGTTTCGAGGGACCAGCCTCCACAAGCCACGAGTGCAGTTTCCGCGTGTGCGACATAGTAGCAGCCGGAGGTGAGAAGTTTCGGGTGTGCCCTGGCCATGAACGGCAAAGCGCGCTCGAGGACCTGGGGATCGTAGGCCGCTGCCAGCAACTTCGAGCAGGAGGCTTTCAGCACCGCGGTTACGGCGGCTGCATCGCCGGGCTCTGCCAGCCGAATGCTGATCGTCCCCCCTCATTGGAGGTGCCGGCGGAGCCCTGCGATCAGCCGCTCGACGTCAGCTTGGTTGTTGTAGAGGTGCGGAGTGATGCGCATGCGATCCCCGCGGAGGCTCACATGCACGTTTTCATTGGCAAGACGCTCTTCGATACCTTCGCCAAAGCCGTCACGAAAACGCACGGAGAGATAGTGCGGCGCGCGCCTGGCGCTGTGAAGCGTGACGATCCCCTCCGCCTGCAGCCGCTCAAGAATTGCGGCAGTCAACGATCCGAGGCTCTCGGCGATGCTCGTAACGCTCCAGTCGAGGATCTGCTCGAGGGCGGAGCCGGCGACGGGCAGAAGAGCGAAGTTCGACCGCTCACCCATGTCGAAGCGGCGGGCCGTCGGGTCGAGTGCCTCGCCATAATTCGTGAGGGTTCGGAAATCGCGGGCGCCCGCGCGGGCAATCCACCCCTGTTCGAGGGGGCGGCCCTGCTGGTGACGAGGAGCGGCATAGAGGAACCCGAGCGAATAAGGGCCGAGCAACCACTTGTAGGAGGCGGCGACCAGATAGTCGGGATCCACCTCTTTTATGTCGATCGGGAGCGCGCCGGTCGACTGGGTGGTGTCAAGCACCAGCACGGCGCCGACCGAATGGCAGCGGCGAGCAACGGCCTGCACGTCGATCAGACCACCGTCCACCCAGTGGACGTTGGGCGTGCAGACCAGCGCCGTTGAACCATCGATCGCATCGAGGATCGCCGATGTCCAGTCGCCGTCCGGTGGCCGGGCGACCTTGACCAGCCGTGCGTCTGCCTGGGAAGCAAGCCATCGGGCCGCGTACACCGTTGATGGAAAATCCTCAGCCAGCGTTACGATCGACTGACTGGCTGCAACCCTGACGTTCTGAAGCACGGTCGCCATGCCGAAACTGACGGAGGGGATGATCGCGACATCGTCAGCGGTCGCGCCGATCAGCCGTGCAAAGAGCGCCCGCACGCGATCGGATTCATCAAAGAAGTGCTCGGCTCTGATTTCCCATGGACGCGCTTTGCGCATCAGCCCGCGGATGCCGGCATCGGCTGCCACGGTGAGGAGCGGCGACATTTTGGCGCAGTCGAAATAAGCGACCTCTTCGGGAAGGTCGAACAGCGCGCGCTGACAGACGATCGGAGGCATTCCGCGCTTTAAGCGCCGGCCTGGCAGGGGCCGGCTCGTCTTCCGGTGAGCTTCGCCTCGATCCGAGCGTCGCCCTCACCGATGAGGGAGGTTTCCGTGACTGCCGTCGCTTCGATCGCATCGGCCGTATAGCTACCGTTGACGATGGTGGCGATGCTGCCGTTGAGCCCGGGCCGCTCGCATGCCAAAGTGGCGTTGATCCGGCCCCCGCTCATGTAGATGTCCCGGTAGGTGCAGGTGGAAGCCTCCGCGGCAAAGAGAGCCGGCTGAGGCTTCTTGGCGTCCGCTTCGGCAACGCAAAGGCTTGTGCTTGTTCTGCTCCCCTCCGGGGACTTGATCGCAGGCGGGGCGTTGTCCCTCTGCGTCACCCTCACGACCTCAGTCGTCATTTCCCACTGGCCCGCGGCGAGCTGCTTCGCGGCAGGCGCCTGGGCCTCTTTATTGGTGGGCTCGCCGCCTTCCGAACAGGCGGCGAGAGCGAGGAGCGGCGTAAGGGCAATGAGGCGCATGGATTATCCCCCTGATGTGCGCCGCGACGGTAGCGCGCAGGCGCTCCAATGACCATATAGGCTTCATGCCGATCGCGATCAGAACGGGCCTTGGCGAGCCCGACACTGGGCAAGACTTCGTACCCCACCGCCCCCAACGCCCGGAAAAGGCGGAAGGCGGGCGGTCGTTCACGCTTGTCTCGGAGTATCAGCCCTCCGGCGACCAGCCGGCGGCGATCGCGGAACTCGTCGGCGAAATTCAGCAGGGCGAGAAGACGCAAGTGCTGCTCGGCGTGACCGGATCCGGCAAGACCTTCACGATGGCCAAGGTCATCGAACAGCTTCAGCGGCCGGCGCTGGTGCTCGCGCCGAACAAGATCCTTGCGGCGCAGCTCTACGGCGAGTTCAAGAGCTTCTTCCCGGATAATGCAGTCGAATATTTCGTCAGTTACTATGACTACTACCAGCCGGAAGCCTATGTCCCGCGGACGGACCTCTACATCGAGAAGGAAAGCTCGATCAACGAGGCGATCGATCGCATGCGCCACTCTGCGACGCGGGCCTTGCTCGAGCGCGACGACGTCATCATCGTTGCCTCCGTGTCGTGCCTCTACGGCATCGGATCGGTGGAGACCTACTCGGCGATGGTCTTCAGCCTCAAGCGCGGCGAGACGGTCGATCAGCGCGAGATCATCCGCAAGCTCGTGGCGCTCCAGTACAAACGGAACGATGCCGCGTTCAATCGCGGGAACTTCCGCGTGCGTGGCGACAATCTGGAAATTTTTCCATCGCACTATGAAGACACTGCCTGGCGCATCAACTTCTTCGGCGACGAAATCGAGGAGATTGTCGAGTTCGATCCTTTGACGGGCAAGAAGATTGCGACGCTTGAACATGTGAAGGTCTATGCCAACAGCCACTATGTGACGCCGGGGCCCACCCTCAAGCAGGCCATGGAGGCGATCCGGCACGAGCTTTCCGAGCGCCTGAAGGAGCTCAATGCCGAAGGAAAGTTGCTTGAAGCGCAGCGCCTGGAGCAACGAACCAACTTCGACCTGGAGATGATTGCAGCCACCGGGTCGTGCGCGGGCATCGAGAATTACAGTCGTTTCCTCACCGGCCGGCTCCCTGGCGAGCCGCCGCCGACCTTGTTCGAGTATCTGCCGGAAAACGCCCTTCTTTTCGTGGACGAAAGTCATCAGACGGTCCCGCAGGTCGGCGCAATGGCGCGCGGCGACCACCGTCGGAAGATCACGCTTGCTGAATACGGATTCCGTCTGCCGAGCTGCATCGACAACCGGCCCCTGCGGTTCAACGAGTGGGACGCGATGCGACCGCAGTCGGTCGCCGTCTCGGCAACGCCCGGCTCGTGGGAAATGGAGCAGACTGGCGGCGCGTTCACCGAGCAGGTGATCCGGCCGACCGGGCTTATCGACCCGCCCGTGGACATCCGGCCGGTCGAGGATCAGGTCGACGACCTGATTCAAGAAGCCAAGGAAACGGCGCGAAAAGGCTACCGGACCCTGGTGACGACCCTCACCAAACGCATGGCTGAGGATTTGACCGAGTTCCTCCACGAAGCCGGGCTTCGGGTTCGGTACATGCATTCGGATGTCGAGACGCTGGAGCGGATCGAGCTGATCCGCGATCTCCGGCTCGGTGTTTACGACGTTCTCGTCGGGATCAACCTGCTCCGCGAGGGCCTCGACATCCCGGAATGCGGGCTGGTCGCGATCCTGGATGCCGACAAGGAAGGCTTCCTGCGCTCGGAGACGTCGCTCATTCAGACGATCGGCCGTGCCGCGCGCAACGTCGAAGGCCGGGTCATTCTTTATGCCGACCGGATCACCGGCTCGATGGAGCGCGCGCTCAACGAGACCGATCGGCGCCGCCAGAAGCAGATCGAGTACAACAAGGCGCACGGCATCACGCCGACCACGATCAAGCGCAACATCTCGGACATCCTCGCCGACGTGTCGAACCGCGACGGCGTCCTTGTCGATACCGGGGACGAGGAGAGGCCACACCTCGTGGGCCATAATCTCCGGGCATATATCCAGGATCTCGAGCAACGGATGCGCACAGCCGCCGCCGATCTGGAGTTTGAGGAGGCCGGCCGCCTCCGCGACGAGATACGCCGCCTCGAGGCTGACGAACTGGGGCTGCCCGACACCGAGAAGCGGGCTCCACTCGTCGGGCGATCGAACGAAGGGAAGCCGGGTACGCGCAAGACGCGGTTCGGCAAGCAGCAGCAGGTGCGCAGCAGCAAGCGGGCAGGGGCCCGCCGCTAGCGGCTTCTTTTCACGTCGCTAAGGCTTCAAGCCGAGGCCGCGTGACCATCGCGAAGCAGAAAGCGTCAGCGCTTGAACGCGCAGGCGGCCGCGGAGGTAGAGACGACCTGAAACACCTCCGCATCGTTCACTGCCCGCACGCGCTCGACAAACCCGGTGACGGTGAGCCTGCCGCGGCTTCTTTCACGGCTAAG
>JALYNE010000164.1 GCA_030773375.1 Pseudomonadota bacterium | reverse complement strand
CCCTTCAAGGAGCTTGAATCACCACCGGTCAGCCATGGCTAGCCATTTATGAGTTTGTGACCTAGAGCAACTTGCGTGAAATCGGGATCAGTGCTCTTTTCCGTTCGGGCTGAGCTTGTCGAAGCCCCTTTTTTCCCTTGAAGGGAAAGAAGGACAGCCCTTCGACAGGCTCAGGGCGAACGGGTCAGATTTAGCGCAGTCTGCTCTAAGCAACCTGCCAGCGTGGCTCGACAAAGGGGCGAAGCTTCGCGGCTCCGCCCCTTTCCGTTTTTTGGAGCGTCAGTCTTCGAGAATGAGGCTGTGCCGGCGCGTGTCGCGCATGCGCCAGTAGACGATCAGCGACAGGCCGATCATCGCCGTCACATACCAGTAAAAGGCGCGCTCCAAGCCTGCATCCTTGAACCACAAAGCGGCATATTCGGCCGTGCCGCCGAACATCGTGTTGGCGAGCGCATAAGGCAGAGCGACACCGAGCGCGCGGATGTTGGCCGGAAACAGCTCCGCCTTCACGACCGCGTTGATCGCCGTGTAGCCGGTCACGATCAGAAGCGCTGCAAAGACGAGCAGGAAAGCCGCGATCGGGTCCCTCACCTCCTCCAAGGTGGTGAATATCGGATAGGTGAACAGCACGCCGAGGATTCCGAACGTCACCATCAGCGGCTTTCGCCCGACCCGGTCCGACAGCGCGCCGGCGACCGGCTGCAGCAGCATGTAAAGGAACAAGGCCGCTGCGGTGATCTGCGTCGCCGTCTCGCGGGTAAAGCCGGAAGTGTTGACGAGGAATTTCTGCATGTAGGTCGTGTAGGCGTAGAAGGCGAGCGTGCCGCCCGCGGTGAGCGCCATCACCAGCAGCGCTTCGCGGGGGTGCCGGCGGAACAGTGTCCAGCCACTCGACCGCGGCGCGTCCGCTTCACGTGCGGCATGGAAGCTCTCGGTTTCGGCCAGGCGCCGGCGGAGGTAGAAAACCACCACGGCAAGCGCCGCCCCGATCCCGAACGGGATACGCCAGCCCCACGCCTCGAGCGCGGCTTCCGACATCGTCGCCTGAAGGACGAGCAGCACCGCGAGCGCGATCAGCTGTCCGGAAATCAGCGTCACATATTGGAAGCTCGAATAATATCCGCGGCGCTCCCGGCCTGCCATTTCGCTGAGGTAAGTCGCGCTCGCGCCATATTCCCCGCCGACGCTCAGCCCCTGGAGCAGGCGCGCAACCACGAGGATGGCCGGTGCCCAAGCGCCGATGCTCGCATAGCCGGGCGTCACCGCGATGAGGAGCGACCCCCCGCACATCAGGGAGACCGACAGCGTCAGGCCGGCTTTGCGGCCCTTGCGGTCGGCGTAGATCCCCATCAGCCATGCGCCGATCGGACGCATGACGAACCCGACGGCGAACACCGCCGCGGCGCTCAGCAGCTGCGCGGTACTATCGCCCTTGGGGAAGAAGACCGGCGCGAAATAGAGCGTGAAGGCCGAGTAGACGTACCAGTCATACCACTCGACGAGGTTGCCCGCCGATCCGCCGACGATGTTGCGCAGGCGGTGCGCCCGGGCGGCGCCAGCCCGCCCCGAGAGTGCCGCTGCTATGCGCGCCTCCCCGCCAGGCTGCGGCGCGCGCTGTAAAGGAAGTAGATGCCGAGCCCGACCACGTGCGCGACGAGGAAATAGAGCTGCGTCGTGCGTGGCAGGCTGTAGAAGAGGTAAGCGCAACCGAGGATCGCAACGACGCCCACCGGCCAGGCGAGCGGGGTCCTGAACCGTCTCGGCGCATCAGGCTCCCGCCGCCGCATGATCAGCATGCAGACGGCCACGGCGACAAAGGCGGTGAGCGTTCCTGCATTGGCGAGCGCCGCGAGCTCGTCGAGCGGGATGAGCCCCGCAAGGATCGCGACGATCACGCCCGTGAAGATCGTGATCCTGACCGGCGAGCCCCGCGGCGACACGGCGGCGAGGCCGCGCGGCAGCAGCCCGTCCCGTGCCATCACGAAGAAGATCCGGCTCTGGCCGTAGAAAAAGGCCAGGATCACGGTTGGAAGCGCGATCACCGCCGAAGCTGCGAGGTAGGCGGCGGCCCCTGGTTGCCCAAGCTGGCGGAGAATGAGCGCCAGCGGCTCCGGGCTGTTGGCAAAGCGCGTATAGGCGACGGCGCCGATGGCGGTGGCGGCCACGGCCATATAGATGATCACGCACAGCACCATCGAGCCGACGATGCCGATCGAAAGGTCCCGGCCCGGATTCTTGGTTTCCTCGGCGGCGGTCGCGATCGCATCGAAGCCGTAGAAAGCGAAGAAGATGATCGCGGCCGCAGCCATCACGCCCACTTCCGCGCCCGGAACCCCGCTCTTCCCGAAGCCGTAAGGCATGAACGGCTCGAACTTGGCGGGATCGAAATAAGGCAGCGCCACCACCACGAAGACGATCAAGGCGGCGATCTTCACGAGAACCAGGATCGCGTTCAGCGTTGCGCTCTCCTTGGTGCCGAGGATGAGGAGCCCGCCTACGACGGCGATGATGAAGATGGCGGGGAGGTTGACGATGCCCCCGAGCTGGGGCCCCTGGATAAGCGCCGCGGGAAGCGGCGCACCGATGCTTTCCATGAAGCCCGCGGCATAGCCCGACCAGCCGACGGCCACGGCGCTTACCACCAGCGAATATTCGAGGATGAGGCTCCAGCCGACGACCCAGGCGATGAGCTCGCCGATGACCACGTAGGAATAAGTGTAAGCGCTTCCCGAGGCTGGGATCATGGTCGCCATTTCGGCATAAGCGAGCGCGGCCGCCGCGCAGATGATCCCGGCGATCGCGAAGGAAAGGATCACCCCCGGCCCCGCTTTGGCGGCGCCGACCCCGATCAGGGTGAGAATGCCCGTGCCTACGATCGCGCCGACGCCGAGCGCGATGAGGTGCGGCCAGCCGAGCGTCTGCTTCAGCCGGTGCTCAGGCGGAATGTCGTCGGCGACGATCGATTTGCGGGCTTTCCAGTTGATCACCCTCATCCCCTCATATTGTGCTTCGCCAACCATGACGTCTCGAGGCGGTTTCGTCGAGCCGAACTGAATGGGTCCGCTGTTTGCCTTGGTTGAGCCGCCAGCCCGCACTCGCGGGCCGAGGCAAAAAGGGAGTGCGGGCGGATTGCGAAGGTCTCGTTTCGACGCATGCGGAGATTGGACGTGTTTCGATTCACGCACTGCTGAGCACGGACGGCCGAGTAGCTCTTGAACCGGACGCTGCCTTGAGGTTGAGTTCGATAGCCAAGGCAGGAGAGCGAGCATGCAAGACGGAAGTGAGCGCCGCGACGTCGAGGAGGCAACCGATGAGGAGAATAGCCGGCCGCAAAAAGCTGGAGAAGCCGCGACCACTCGGTTCGGGATGGAGGACGGCGACAACAGCGATGTTCCTGCAACGGGCGGCCCGGCCCCGGACCAGGAGGCATCGGAGCGGTCTACCTAGACCCGTTCCCTGTTGGATTGAACCGGGAACGACTCCGGTTTCCTCTGTTTGCCGTGCTTTCCGAGCCGTCAGGTGATTCCACCTGACTTGAAAGCATTCTAGCGGCGGGCATTTGCAGGGCAATGCGAGGGCGGCTAGATCTCTGCCATGGGACCGAAGCTGTGCTTTGACGCGATATCGGCTTCCCACCCCGTACAGGCATTCAGCCGAAGGTCCGAGTTCGACCCATAGCGGACATTCATCCGGCTAATGTCTGCTTACGATCCGTTGCGGACATTGCACAGCCTGCTAACGCTCTCGTCAGAAGCTCTGTAGAACCCCAAGCGACGTGAAGGCATGTTGAGCGCCCGAATCTAAAATTGAGGGTCAATGTTCAGAGTGGAGCGGGTAGGTGAGGCGGGGTTGCTGAATACACCCGTCACGATCTTGGCGACGGAGGCGATGACCATTCAAGAACAGCGTCTGCGGCCCCACAGCGTCCACGTGGTGAGAGTCGAAGACTGGCTACTTCAGATCAGCGAGGGTGAGCGCTTTGAGGTGGCACTCCCAAACTCCGTTCAGCCCAAGATTGGCGACACGTTGGCATTGATGACAGTCATGCGCGAGCGGCCATTTAAGTCACGCTGGAAGAAGGTCTCTACGTTTTGATGTCCGCTTCCCATCTGTGGACGCCCCTTCAGCGCAAGCGGTTTTTTGGATGGATTGGCCTGTTGTCGGATGCTGCCATCTGTCCCGCTTCTGATGCAGCGATGTGAGCTGCGAGCCTGTATGGGAGTTCGCGGACCGACTTCACTGAACGGATGAAACTGGCCGAGCCCGCTTCGATGAAGGGGAGCGGGAGTTCTACAAACGAGCGGATCAGGCGCTACGCAGGTCAACGCAGCCGCTGAACAGGCACGACGCAGAATTGGTTGAAACAAAGCGGCACCGGAGCGGAAGGCAACAACTCCCGAAGCGTCCGCTTCCCACCCATGCGGACCCTTCAGGAGTAGCTGCTGCTGCTGCGATCTTGAGGGGTGTCACTGGTCGCTTTCCGGCGCGGCTTTGATGGGAATGCTTGGGAGACGTTCACTGAACATGCTCGCGATCTTTGCGCCCGAAACAAAAAGGAGCGTGCCAAAAGCGATGGAGAGCAGTCCAATAAAGAGCCCCAAAGCTAAGCCCGATACCCCGTGCACTCGCGTGCCGTTCCAGCGAACGGTGTTGTAACCGAGCATGGCCGCCACCCCAAAAATCAAGCTTATAGGGGACCAGATGGCGACGTTTGCGATGAAGCCCAGCTTGAACAGAGCGCCCACACCAAACTGTTTTAGAGTAGCGTCTTGCATCCGCTCTAAGCTCCGTCATATGAGAGTCGAAGGCAAGGCTTGGATGTCCGGTTTCCACCCACTGCGGACGTTCAGCTGAAGGTCCGAGTCCGACCCACACCGGACGTTGAATGCCTGCAACTACTTTTGGCGCTCAGCCGCAAACAGCCAAGGCAGCGCATCGGCGAACAAGATTTCCCACATGTCCATGCTGTGACCGGCGTTAGGCGTCAGAAGGCGAACTTCGGCCCCTGAAGCGCTCGCAAGGTCCGAGGCAAGTCTAGTCCGGTCGAAGAACCGGGCCTCCAACTTGCCCGCTCCCAAAAACACCTTGGCGCCTATCAATTTCGACGCTTCTTCGGCAGCTGGTTTCCAGCCTAGGGAAAGCCCAATCACGTTGGCGAAACGCTTCGGATAGCGCGCCGCCATCGAAACCGCCCAAGCAGCGCCACTTGAAAAGCCCGCAGTCGCACGCCGATCCCGTGTTCGAGCAACCGGGTAGCGTTCCTCTATGTAAGGGATGACCTCCTCGTTCACGAAGCGCGCGTGGGCATCGAAGCGGCTCTCATCAGGTGTGGCATCCGGGATATTCAACAAGTACTCTTGAGATCTAGGATCACAGCGCGGAGCGCAGTGAGGCGTCGTCGTCGAGCGGGCACTTTGAATACCTACAATGATCACAGGTGCTGCTTTAGCTTCTTGTCGAAGCGCTTCTGCGATGCTGGCGAAAGAGGATGAACCCCCGTCCGCAAAATATATGACCGGCAGGTCACGCATGGACTCAAACCCTACGGGCGTATCCACATAGAGCGAGCGCTCTTGCCGCAGATGAACGGAATCGATCTTGTGAACCTTCCTTCTATTAGCCCTTGTCGCAAATTTCGGCGCTGCGGGAGCAGCTGGTCCCCTCCACACCGGAGCCAAGCGATTTAAATTGGGATCCGGCAGAACACGGACGTCGAAGATAGCGTTCTGAATGTCGGCGATCCGCACGGACAGAGCGTGAAGGTCATTACCCAAAGGTCGAAGGCCCATCTGGATTGCACAGCAAAACCGAGCTTGCTCTTTGCGGCGGGCAATCACGGTCACGGTATCTCCCAATACCCACCATGCCTCCGGCTGTTGCCGGAGGAGAGCCTCGACAGCCGCTGGAGCAAAAGGGGTGGCTACTTCACAGACATGCTGCACAGCGACACGGCAGGGGAGGCCTTCCGAGGGCGCGACGGTAGTCGCGAGCGCCAAATAGGTCAGCAGCATGCATCATGCTTCAAGGGGCGAGAGCAAAAAGGCAAGTGCAGAAACTCGCAACCAAAGCTACCCAGCACAATGTCCCACTTTCCACCGAGCTGCGTGAAAACCCCTTGTGGGTGATCACATCCCGAGCCGGCGCCGCAGCGGAGCCCCGAAGAGCGAGTTAAATGGCCGTTTGGGTCGGCTGAGCACCTTGTCGCGGTCAAAACGCCCGAAAGAACCTGTTTTGGGAGAGAAGGGCAGCGTAGTCGACGCTGTGGAGCAGCTTTGCCGTCCCAAGCAGAATGGTACAGAGGATGCGTATGGCGCTACCTGGTTCAGACTGCCCCTTACCCGCGCTGGATCGGTTACTGAGCGGGCCAATCAGCTGGTTTGTGGATTGGCCAGACCGCTCTGCCCCGACGTCAGGTTGTGCTGTCTACACCATCTGGGACAGGGCCGAGCGCTTCATTTATGCCGGGATGTCAGGTCGTACTGCGGTCGCTGCAGCCGCGTCGAAAGGACCTTTTGGACGGCTGAATAGCCACGCCAGCGGCCGCCGGTCGGGTGATCATCGCAGAAGGTTTGTGTCCTCTGGTGCTGCTACGCGCTCGGCAAATACAACGCCGCGATGGTACCGCCCCCGGGTGCTTCGCCGAGCATCAGAGAACCGCCGTGAAGCTCGACGAAGCTCTGGACAATGCTGAGGCCCAGGCCCACCCCACCGGTTTCGCGATTGCGCGAGGCTTCCCCGCGCTCGAATGGACGTAGCAGCCGCTCGCGATCTTCCGCGGCGATGCCGGGACCCTTGTCGATCACCTCCACGACCACCGCTTCGTCGTCCCGCCGCAGCTCGATCCGACCGCCACCGGCATAGTCGATGGCGTTGCGGACGAGGTTCTCGACCGCCCGACGAAAGGCCTGTTCCACGACCAAGATCGACGCCTCGGCTCCTGGCGTCAGAGCCAGCGCTCCGCTTGCCGCAGGCATGTCGACTATGATCTGGGCGAGGAGCGGTCGCACGGCCACCCGCTGGCGCGGCGAGTCGGTTGTGCGTGCGAAGTCGAGTACGTCGCGGATCATCACCTGCAAGCGATCGGCGTCGGCGACCATGCGCGCCCGCTGCGGTTCGGGCACCGTCTCGATCCGCAGCCGCAGGCTGGTCAGCGGCGTGCGCAGGTCGTGGGCGACGGCGGTCAGCATCCGCGCGCGCTCTTTGGCCT
>JALYNE010000163.1 GCA_030773375.1 Pseudomonadota bacterium | reverse complement strand
GGCTCAATCACAGACCATTCAAAGTCCGAAAGCTCATAGCGTCGCTGGCTCATGTTCTACTCCCTTCAAGGAGCTTGAATCACCACCGGTCAGCCATGGCTAGCCATTTATGAGTTTGTGACCTAGACCCGTTCCCGGTTCGATTGAACCGGGAACGGGTCCAGTTTGCTTCGTTTGCCGTGCTTTCCGAGCGTCAGGTGATTCCATCTGTGGACGCCCCCGTCAGCGCAAGCGGTTTTTGGCGGGTGATCGGCACGTTCATTGCTATGGTTACCGATTTCCGAATTCGGCCAGGTGGATTTCGGATGATCTCGTGGTTGTCCCGCGGCCGGAGACGACAAATTCACCGCGGGACCATGGACAAACGAATGCGGGGGCGCACTCAATCCCGAGCGGTGAGAAATCATCGCTTTTGCGCGAGCCAAGGGCCCACCAGCCGGGAGCTTGGTCGCAAAGGTTGGCCCTGAGCTTTTCTGAGGCGCTTCAGGAGGGGAAGCCAGCGATTGACAGCCCTTTGTCGCGTGCGTAGCGGCTCGCGAGCGACGAGGTGCCGCCCACAGACTCAAATCTGGTGGGGGCGGTTAAAAGGGAAGCCGGCGAAAATCCGGCGCTGTGCCCGCAACTGTGAGCATCGGCCCAAAGCCGATCGAGTCAGGAACCTGCCCCGTCCGTCGTCCGCAACCGGCCGGGTCCAGCCGTGGAGCGTGGTGTTGTTGGCGGTCCTGCCGGCGCCTCCTCAGTGGCGACTGTTGTTCGTCACAAGGAGCATATACTGCCATGATATTGTCGTTCCTGCTTGCGGCTCCCGCCGCGACTTCCGCCGTACAATCCGCTTCGCTCGACGTGCCGGAGTCGGAAATCGTCGTCACTGCATCGCTGACGCCTGTTCAAGAAGAGGAGGCGCCCGCGACCGTGACCACCATCGATCAATCGCGCATCGAAGCATTGGGCGAGCCGCTCGTAGCGGATCTGCTGCGGCGGGTGCCCGGCGTCAGCGTTGCAAGCGCAGGGCCTCCCGGAACCCAGACCCAAGTGCGTATTCGGGGAGCCGAAGCCAACCACACTCTGCTTCTGATCGACGGGATCCGCTTCAACGACCCCGCCGCCGGCAACGAGCCGAGGTTCGAACTCCTGACGACCGAGGGCCTTGCCCGCGTGGAAGTGGTTCGAGGACCGCAATCGGCCCTGTACGGTGCAGAAGCGATCGGCGGCGTCGTCGCTCTCTTCACCGGCAGGCAAGCGCCAGGCGCAGGTGCCTCGGCTCTGCTTGAAGCGGGAAGTCACGATTACGTCCGCGCCTCAGCGTCTGCTGGCAGCAGCAACGATGCGCGATCGCTCAATGTTTATGGCGGTTACCAGCGCAGCAGCGGCATCGACAGCTTCGGGCAGGGCGGTGAGCGCGACGGCTATGACAATCTGACTTTCGGGGGAACTGCCGGCCTGCAGCTTTCTTCCGCTGTCGCTCTTGGACTCTCGGCGCGCTACACTGACGGGACCAGCGAATTCGACGGCTTCAATCCTGCTACCTTCCGGCGCGGCAATACGCTGGACGAGACTCGCAATCGCATCGGCGCGATGCGCCTGTCGGCTACGATTGCTCCAGTCGAGAGCGCCTGGAGCTTCAAACTGGGCGGAACCGTCCTGGGCTCGTCGAACCGGAACCGCCGTGCGGAGACCCCGCTCAACCGAACGTCCGGAGAAAGATATGTTCTCGACGCACTCGTGTCCCGTGAACTCGTGACGGGAAGCATCCGCCACCAGTTCAGCATCGCCGGGGATTATGAAGATGAGCGCTTTCAGGCGAAGGATCAGGCATTCTCCGGCCGGACAAATCAGAACCGCGACCGGGACAGGGGCGCTGTGGTCGGCGAGTGGCGCGCGACGTTCGCAGACCGGATCACGACCGACCTCGCCTTGCGTCACGACTCGTTCGAGGGCTTTGCAGATGCCACCACTGTCCGCGGCTCGGCTCTCGTCGAGATTGTCGAGCCCCTCGCGCTGTTCGCCGGCTACGGCGAGGGAATAGCGCGGCCAACCTTTTTCGAGCTCTTCGGATTTTTCCCCGGGAGATTCAGAGGCAATCCCGACCTGAAGCCGGAACGATCGCGGGGATATGAGCTTGGCCTTCGCTACCGCAGCGGCGCCGTGCGCGCAGCAATCACCGGGTACCGGCAGCGACTGACCGACGAGATCATCAGCACCTTCGACCGCGCCACCTTCCTGTCGGGCGTCGACAATGCAGCGGGCACAAGCCGGCGGAAAGGCGTTGAGGTCGAGACCGAATGGCGTGCCCGTTCGAACGTGACGCTTTGGGCCAACTACAATTATCTCGATGCGGAGGAACAGCAGGTGCGTGGTGGCGCTGCGCTCCGTGAGGTGAGGCGTCCCAGGCACAGCGGTTCGGCAGGCATTGCCGGTCAATGGCTCAGGTTCAGCGGCGGCGCTTCAGCGGATTATGTCGGCAAGCGCACCGATCTCGACTTCGATGCTTTTCCGGCCAGGCGCGTGACGCTTGACGATTACGTGCTGGTCAATGCCAGGGCCGCCTATCGTCTGACGGATATGGTCGAGGCTTTCGGGCGGGTCTCGAACCTCTTCGACGCCGATTACGAGGACGTCATCGGTTTTGAGACGCTGGGGAGGACAATTGCCGCCGGCATTCGTGTCCGCTTCGGTCAGTGAGGCTGCCATTCGCCCTGGCGATCCGCCAGTGACGCCCGTCATCATGTCTTGGAGTGGCGGCAAGGACAGCTGCATGGCCTTGCACGATCTTCAGCGCTCTGGCGATCACGAGGTGGTGGCGCTGCTGACGACCGTCACGCGAGGCTACGACCGGGTGAGCATGCACGGCGTTCGCCGCGAGCTCCTCCACCGGCAGGCCGACTCGATTGGCCTGCCCCTGGAGGAGGTGTTCATACCGGCAGCCGCGGGGAATGACGAATATGAAGCAGCGATGGGTGAGGTGCTCTCCACCTATCGGTCGCGAGGAATAGGCACGGTCGCTTTCGGCGATCTGTTCCTTGCCGACATACGTGCCTATCGCGACCGCCTCGTGGCAAGGAGCGGCATGGTGGGCATTTATCCGGTTTGGGGGCGGCCCACCGCCAGCTTCGTCCGTGAATTCATCGACCGGGGCTTCAAGGCGGTGACGGCCTGCGTCGACCTCAACGTCTTGGACGAAAGCTTTGCGGGGCGGGTTTTGAACCGCGACTTCCTGTCGGATCTCCCGGCCGCTGTTGACCCGTGCGGTGAAAACGGGGAATTCCATACCTTTGTTTTCGATGGGCCGATCTTAGCGCGGAGCGTTGGCTTTTCGGTTGGGCAGCGCGTAACACGCGGCTCGTTTTGTTTCTGCGATCTTGAGCCTGAGGAGGGCCTGGAATGCCTGACATGAAGCAAATCACCTCCGTGACCAACGCACGGGCCATCGCGATCCTTACCGCCATCGTTTTGGCTGCAGCGATGCGGCTCGTTCCGCATCCGCCAAATTTCTCGCCCGTGGCGGCAATGGCGCTTTTCAGCGGCGCTCATCTGGCGAGGCGTGGCCTTGGGTTCGTCGCGCCGCTTGGCGCCTTGTTCCTGAGCGACATCTTCATCGGTTTTCATTCGCAGATGCTGACGGTCTACGGGAGCATGGCCTTGATTGTATGCCTCGGCTGGCTGCTTGCGCGGCGGCGCTCGGCCTCGAGCATCGGGCTCGCTGCCGTTGCAGGGTCCGTTCTGTTCTACGCGATCACGAATTTCGGCGTGTGGGCGTTTTCGGATATGTATCCGAAGACGCTGGCGGGGCTGATGACGTGCTACGCAGCGGCCATTCCGTTCTTCCAGAATTCGCTCGCGGGCGACCTGTTCTTCACCGCGATCCTGTTTGGCGGCTTCGCGCTTGCCGAACGCATGATGCCGGCCCTGCGCGAAAGGCCGACGCTGCGCGCGGCCTGACCCCCCGATGACAACGGCTCCTCGCATCATATCTCTTCTGCCGTCAGCAACGGAGATGGTTTATGCGCTCGGGCTCGGCCCCGATCTGGTCGGAGTCACTCACGAGTGCGACTACCCCGCAGAAGCGCGCTCCAAGCCGTCGGTGGTGCGCAACGCGCTGCCGATCGAAACAATGACGCAAGGCGAGATCGACGCAGCCGTCTCCGAACGGCTGCGCCAGGGGCTGGGCCTCTACGAGCTTGACGCCGAGATGATCGAGGCCCTGTCCCCCGATCTCATCATCACCCAGTCGCTGTGCAATGTTTGCGCACCTTCCGGCAACGAGATTGCCGACCTCCTCTCGCGTCTCAGCAAGCAGCCGGAACTGCTCTGGATGACGCCGCGCAATCTGGCGGAGATCGCCGGCAATATCGAAACCCTGGGCGCCGCCACCGGCCGCCGAGCGGAGGCTGCCTCCGTCGTCGAGGAGGCGAAGCGAAGGCTGGAGCGGGTCGGGGAGCGAAGCAGGCTCGCGTCGCATCGGCCTCGCGTCTTCTGCATGGAATGGCTGGATCCGGTTTACTGCAGCGGCCACTGGGTGCCTGAAATGGTGGCGCTGGCGGGGGGCGTCGATGCCCTTGGGCAACAGGGCGGCGACTCGGTTCGTGTGCCGTGGGACAGCGTCCTTGAATGGGCCCCTGAAGTGTTGGTGTTCATGCCGTGCGGCTACGGCCTTGAAGCCGCGATCGAGCAAGCAGCGGGTCTCGCCCATCTTCCGGGCTTCGAGACGCTTCCGGCGGCCCAGCGGCGGCAGGTTTATGCGGTGGACGCCAGCGCTTACTTCGCCCGCCCCGGGCCGCGGGTGGTGGAAGGCACCGAGTTGCTGGCGCATTTGCTCCACCCGGAGATCTTCGACTGGCAAAAAGGGGGTGACGCTTTCAGACGTGTCGACCCATTTTCGGCTTATTCGGAGTTTCAGCCGATGAACCAGGCCGCTCGCGCACGGGCATGAAGCTCCGGCCCGCGCTCCTCGCGCGGCGCCAAGCGGTCGAATCCCGGCGAGGCACGGGTTTCAACCAGCTTGTGGACCTCGCCCGCTATGGCTCGCCGGAGCGGGCGCACCGGGCAATCAGTCCTTCGCGGTACCTGGCTCCGCCATATTGCGGTGGATCTCGGCCGACGCGCCGCCGCCGAGAACCTTGGAGCCCGCCACCTGCAGCTTGTTGAGAAGCCCGTGAACGACGCTGCGCTCGCCCTTCATCATCGCCTCGTAGCCGGTCTTGGCAACATCGGCCGGATCGTCCTTGCTGGACGTGCCTACCTTCGTGTCGTCCATCCCGGCGCGGTGGAAGAACTCAGCCTCGGTCGCGCCGGGCTTCAGGCAGGTGACGGTCACCTGCGTCTCCTTGAGCTCGTTTCCGAGCGCATCGGAGAAGCTGTCGATGAACGCCTTGCTGCCATTGTAGACGGCGTGGAAGGCGCCGGCGATGTGGCCAGCGACCGAGCCGGTGATCAGGATCCGGCCCTCGTTGCGCGCGACCATCTGCTTGGCCACCTTTTGCACCAGATAGAGGGTGCCGGTGATGTTGGTGTCGATCACGTGCCGCCAATCGGCGGGATCCTGCTCCAGGAACGCGTGGCCCAGCCCATGACCGGCATTGGCGAACAGCAGGTTCACCGGCCGGCCCCCTGCCTCCGCCAGCAGCCGGTCGACGCCTTCGAAGGTGGAAAGGTCGGTCTCTACGTTGCGCACTTCGACGCCCAGGCCCTGAAGCTCGCGCGAGGCGTCGACCAGCGGCGTATCGGCCGCGACCAGCAGATCATAGCCGTCCTGCGCGGCGAGCCTGGCGAGTTCGAGACCGATGCCGGTCGAGGCGCCGGTGACGATGGCGAACTTACGCTGGCTCATATTGCTTTTCCTCCTGTGTCTTCACCACGCCTTTTTCCAAACCGGGCTTGAGCACGATCTTGGTGTAGGCGTCCTGCTCGCTGTGCCAGTGCCGGTACATGTCCGGCCCGTCCTCCAGGCTCGCGCGGTGCGAGATGAAGAAGGTCGTGTCGAGCTTGCCCTCCTGGATGAGCTCCAGGAGCGGCTGGGTGTATTTCTGCACATGGGTCTGGCCGGTCTTCATCGTCAGGCCCTTTTCCATGAATGCCCCGATCGGGAATTTGTCCATCATGCCGCCGTAGACGCCGGGAACGGAGACGCGGCCGCCCTTGCGGCATGACAGGATCGCCTGACGGAACGCAGCCGGCCGGTCAGTGCCGAGCTTCAGCCACACCTTGGCGTGATCGGCGAGATTGTCGATGCCGAGACCGTGGCTCTCCATGCCCACACAGTCGATGCAGGCGTCGGGGCCGATGCCGCCGGTCATCTCGAACAAAGCGTCCCGCACGTCCACTTCGCGGAAGTCGAGGATCTCGGCGCCCATCTGCTTGGCAAGCTGGAGCCGGCGCGGGTAATGGTCGATGGCGATCACCCGGTGCGCGCCGAGCACGAAGGCCGACTGGATCGCGAAAAGGCCAACCGGACCGCAACCCCAAACGGCGACCGTGTCGCCTTCCTCGATGTCGGCATTCTCCGCCGCCATCCAGCCGGTGGGGAGAATGTCGGACAGGAACAACACCTTGTCGTCTTCCAGCCCGTCAGGGATGACCACCGGGCCGACATCCGAATACGGCACGCGAAGATATTCGGCCTGGCCGCCGGCGTAGCCGCCGGTGAGGTGCGCGTAACCAAAGGCGCCGCCCATTGGATATCCGTAGAGCGTTTCCGACATGTCCGATGTCGTCGCAGGGTTTGAATTGTCGCAGGCGGAGAATTGCTGCTTCGAGCAATGGAAGCAGCTGCCGCAGGAGACGGTGAACGGGATCACCACCCGCTGGCCTTTCTTCAGCGTGCTCTTGGGGCCGATTTCGACCACTTCGCCCATATTCTCATGGCCGAGTATGTCGCCGGCCCGCATCGTCGGGATGTAGCCGTCGTAAAGGTGGAGGTCAGAGCCGCAGATCGCGGTTGAGGTGATCTTGATGATCGCATCGCGCGGATTGACGATTTCGGGATCGGCAACGGTGTCGACGCGGACGTCGTGGCGGCCGTGCCAGGTGAGTGCGCGCATCGGCTGGTCTCCTACAGATATTGCTTGGTGGGCTCTTCGGACTTGCGGCCCGAGGGGCTGGCGGAGGTGGTAATCTCGCCCGTTTCCATCAGCTGCTTGAAGCGCCTGAGATCACGGCGCGCCTGAACGTTCGGCTCCCGCTGGAGCACCTTGGCGACGGCACGGCCGATCGCGCCCGCCGGAGGATCGTAGCTGATGGTCGCGCGCACCATCGTGCCCCGGCCCGGCCCTGCGTCCAGAAAGTCGATGCGCCCGCTGTTGCGAACGTCGGCACCTTCCTCCGATT
>JALYNE010000162.1 GCA_030773375.1 Pseudomonadota bacterium | reverse complement strand
CCCTGGTTCCGGCGGCGGGCGAATCGCAGACCGCGTCAAGCACGGCCGAACTCACCTATGCCGATCTGGCCGACCTCGCCCTGAGTGCACCCATCGCGGCGCACGTGCGGCTGAAGCGCGCGGTGGCGTTGAAGCCGGGCGAGGCCGGCCCATTGCCCCCCGGCCGCACCCGCTTCTACGTTCAAGCTGAGGTCCTCTCGTTGATACGCGGCGCGGAGGGTTCGCCGGCCATGGTCAGCTACCTGGCTGATCTCCCGGGGGGCGCCAACGGCAAGCCGCCCAAGCCCCGGAAGAAGAGCGAATATATCATCTTTGGGGAGGCCGTAGCCGGGCGGCCCGGCGAGCTGCGGCTGGCCGCGCCGGATGCACAGCTCCCCTACACCGCGGAGCGTGGCGCGCAGGTCCGCGCGATCCTGCGTGAAGCAAGCGCCGCGGCACCTCCGCAAATCACCGGCATCGGCAAGGCTTTCCACGTGCCGGGCTCGCTCGCCGGGGAGAGCGAAACCCAGATCTTCCTACAGACCGCCGGGGGGGACCCGGTTTCGCTGACGGTGCTTCGACGCCCCGGCGAGACGCCGCAATGGGCCGTAGCCCTTGGCGAGATTGTTGATGATGCGGCTGCGGAGCCGCGCCCGAACAGCCTCCTTTGGTATCGGCTCGCCTGCGGCCTCCCCCGCGCGCTGCCGACGCACAGCTATGCTGAGGCCGAACAAGGCCATGCCGCTGCAATCGAGGCCGATTACCGTCTCATCCTGGAGCGGCTCGGCCCCTGCCTCCGCAGCCGCGGATAACCGGCCGCGAGCCTGGCAAAATCATGCCACCAGTGCGGCGAGCAGGGCCCTTGTGCGGTGGAAGCCCCCCGGTGCCGCCGCAAACGTCGTTTGGGCAGACGGTTGAAGCCTCCAGAGCTGGACTCGGTCCTGGTTCAACAAAGCCAGGAACGAGTCAGAAGGACGAAAGATCGACCCCGACCCCGGCGCAGTCGGCATAGATGTCGGGCTTCCGCGTGGAGACGCGAAGCGCCGTCACGCCCCGCCGTGCCGCGATCAGATCGTAAATGGCCCGGGCGAGAGTCTCCTGAAGGTTGTAGCGGCGGCTATTGGCCAATGCGCGGATCTCGCTCCGCAGGAAGTCGTAATCCCAAGCATCTGCCTGATCGTCCGCCGCGGCGAACGATGCTTCGTCCAGCCAGACTTCGACCGTGACGAAGAGCCGCTGAGGATTGCCGATCTCGAACTGATGGAAGCCGATGTCGACGGGAAGCTCGTAACCCTCGAGAACGATTTTGCGCGTCCGCGGCTTCAATCGCTCGGGAACGAGGCCGTCCAGCCTCGTAAGTTCATTCATGATCAGGCTCCAGGAACTGGACGTCTCGAGGCAACGACAAAAAGCGCTGGCCGGCATCAAGCGTGATGATTTGCCCAGTAAGAGTCGGGGTCGCGACGATGAAGCGCAAGGCCCCCACAATCTGATCGCCCTCGATACCGCGGCCAAGAGCGTTCAGCCGGTGCACGCGATCGAAATTTTCGTCGCTCTGCGGCCCTGAAACGAGCGTAAGCGAGGGAGCGATCCCGCACACCCTGATGCCTTTTCGGGCATAGGCGCGCGCGGTGAGCTCGGTCAGGCCCGCAAGTCCCATTCTTGACACGGTGTAAGTGAAAAAATCGGGATTGGGCTGCGCGAGCTTCGCGTCGAGCAGATTGACGATAAGGCCGCCGCGATCGGCAGCGGCAAGCGCAAATCGGCGGGACAGCAACGCCGGCGCGCGCAGGTTGATCGCCTGATGCGCGTCCCAGCCCTCGACCGCGAAATCATCGGAATCATCGTAAACAAAGCGTGACGCGTTGTTCACCAGCAATCGTGGCGGTGGGAGCCCGTCCAAGGCGCGGAAAATCCGCTCCGCTGCCTCCGGATCGGCGAGCTCCGCCGAAACAACGGAAGAATTGCCGAGTTCTGCCGCAAGCGCTTCCGCTTCCCTTACCGACCGGTTGCAATGAATCAGCAGATGCCAACCGTCCGCGGAAAGCGCGCGAGCGATGGCCGCGCCGATGCGCTTGGCAGCGCCGGTGACGATCGCCGTACGCGGTTGTGCGAACTCGGCCTTCATGGTGAGCCGGGATAGGAGCCCGCCACCGCTGCGGCAAGCTTTGCGCTCGGCGGGGCAATCGCCTAGCTAGCACCTATGCCAATGCCAGCAACGCCTTCGGACCTCTCCGGGCTCTCGCTCGCGGAGATCGCGCGCTTCGCGGAGGAGAAAAAGCTCCCGCCTGTCGAAGATTGGGACCCAACCCACTGCGGCAACAGCGGCATGCGGATTGCGCGGGACGGCACTTGGTTTCACCAGGGGACCCCGATCGCTCGTGAGGCGATGGTCCGACTTTTCTCCACGATCCTGCGCCGGGAGCCGGACGGCAGGTTCGTGTTGGTGACGCCGGTCGAAAAGCTCGACATCGAGGTCGAAGACACGCCTTTCCTGGCAGTCGAACACAAGAGCGAAGGCGAAGGCAGCGAACGTTCGCTCGCCTTCCGCCTCAACACCGGCGACCTGGTCGTCGCCGGGCCGGATCATCCGCTCCGCTTCACCGTGGGCGAGGATGGACCGCGCCCCTTTCTTGAGGTGCGCCGCGGCCTCGACGCCCTGCTGGTGCGCCCGGTCTATTACGAGCTTGCGGAAATCGCCCTTGCCGAGGATGCGGAGCGGCCGGGGCTGTGGAGCGGCGGCGCGTTCTTCCCCATGGACCTTGCGACATGAGTCTCGCCCACCGGTTGCGGCATGCGTTGGAGCATGGCCGCAGGCGCCAGCCGATCCTCATCGAAGGCGATCCGCGCGACGGTCTGACCGATGATGGCCAGCCAGTTACCCCCGCCGCCGTGCTTGTCCCGATTGTCGACCGCCCAAGCCCCGGCGTCATTCTCACGGTTCGTGCCGACACGGTGCGCAAGCATGCGGGCCAAATCGCCTTTCCGGGCGGCCGGATCGATCCGGAGGATGACGGGCCCGTCTCCGCTGCGCTTCGCGAAGCGGAAGAAGAGATCGAGCTGCCGCGGAACCGGGTGGACGTCATCGGGACAGCCGACCGGTATCGGACGATCACCGGATATGAGGTAACTCCGGTCGTGGGTGTAGTCCCTCCGGATTTGCCCTTGCGCCCGCATCCCCATGAAGTGGCCGCCATCTTCGAGGCACCTTTGAGTTACCTCCTCGAGGTCCAGCACCAGGTCGTCCGCACGGTCGAGTGGCGGGGCCAAAAGCGATGCTATTATGAGATAGAATGGCAGGGCCGCCGCATTTGGGGCGCCACCGCGGCGATGATCGTCAACCTCGGGCGGCGGCTGGCGCTTAGCTCGTGAAGCTACCGGACGTCCCCTGGCGGAGACGCGACAGCATGCGCCGCCTCCTTGGCGCGCTTCGCGGCGATGAGGGGCAGACCCGCTATGTCGGCGGCTGCGTCCGCGACACGTTGCTGGGACTTCCCGTCAGCGACGTCGACCTTGCCACGCGGCTCCAGCCGCATGAGGTGATGGAGCGGCTTCAAGAGGTTCATATCAAAGCGGTGCCGACCGGCATCGCACACGGCACCGTCACCGCCGTTCTTGCCGAAGGGCCGGTCGAAGTCACCACGCTACGGCGTGACGTCTCGACCGATGGCCGGCGGGCCACGATCGCTTATACCAGCGACTGGAAGGAGGACGCCGCACGCCGCGACTTCACCATCAACGCCCTCTCCGCCGATCCGGAGCGCGCCGACATTTTCGATTATTTCGATGGCTTGGCAGACCTTGCAGCCCGTCGGGTGCGCTTCATCGGCGACCCGCTGACCCGCATCGCCGAGGATCATCTCCGCATCCTGCGCTTCTTCCGCTTTCATGCGAGGTTTGGCGCAGGGGACCCGGATCCGCTTGGGCTCGAGGCCTGCGCTGCCCGGGCAAACGACCTCATGGCACTGTCGCGCGAACGGATCGCCGACGAGCTCTTGAAGCTGCTCTCCCTCAACGATCCATCGGCCACCCTCGCGCTGATAGTGGGGCGCGGCATCCTCAGGCCCGTTCTGCCTGAGATCGACAAGAGCGGCGTCGACGAACTCGCTGAGCTGGAGCGCCGCGAAGCGGCATGCGGATGTGAGCCCCATCCGGTCAGGCGCCTTGCGGCGCTCATTCCACCCGATCCGGAGCTTGCCGCGTCCGTCGGCGCGCGGCTGCGCCTTTCCAACAAGACGCTGAAGCGGCTGGTCTCCGCCGCCGCGCGGCTCCGGGAACCAGTGGAGCATCCGCGGGCACTGGCTTACCGCATCGGCTGCGAGGAAGCGGTGGATCGTTTACTGTTGCTGGGCGAACCGCGGAGAGACCTTGCGGAGAAGGTTGCGTCCCTGCGAAGCTGGAAGATCCCGCGCCTGCCTCTTTCCGGAGGCGACCTCATCGCAATGGGCCTCATGCCAGGTCCCGCTGTCGCCAAAACTCTGCAGGCGATCGAACGCGATTGGATCGCGCATGATTTCCCATCGGATCGCGAGAGCGTGCGCCTGCTCGCGCGGCATCACCTCGATGGGGTGCTCCGGGCAAGCCAGTAATCGAGCACGGAAGCCGGATCGAGCGGCCGCGAGAAGTAAAAGCCTTGGCCATGCGAACAGCCGAGTTCGGTCAGAGCCCGCCCGAGGTCACCGCTTTCGATCCCTTCGGCCGTGGTTTCCATGCCAAGCGCCCCGGCAAGCGACAGGATCGCCAGCACGATCGCACCTGAATCGCGGTCACCCAGCATGCCTGTCACGAAGCTCCTGTCGATTTTTAGAATGTCGATCGGCAAGCGCTGCAGATAAGCCATCGAGGTGTAGCCGGTTCCGAAATCGTCCACCGCGATGCGGGTATCGAGCGCCTTCAGATCCTCAAGCACTCGGCGTGCGCCCTCCGGATCGCCGATGATCGCACTTTCGGTAAGCTCCAGCGTCAGCCGGTGACCGGGAAGGCCGGTCGCCCGCAGCACGGCGGCGACCGTGGATGCGAGATCGTCTCGAGCGATCTGGATTGGGGAGACGTTGACGGACATGTGGATCGGAAGCGGTCTGCCGAGCTGGGCCTCCCATGCTGCAAGCGTCCGCGCTGCGGCGTCCAGCGCCCAGCGACCGAGCGAGAGGATCAACCCGGATTCCTCCGCGACGGGGATGAACTCTGCCGGTGAGATTGGGTCTCCGTCCTCATGCGGCCATCGTGCAAGCGCCTCGAACCCTGCAACCGCGCCCGTCGAAAGGTCGATCAGCGGCTGATATGCAAGGGAGAGCTGATCTCGCTCGATGGCGCGGCGGAGCTCGGTCTCGAGGCTGAAGCGACGCCGCGCGGCCTGCGCCTGCCCCGGTTCGTAGACTTGCGCCTGGCCCGTCGCCTTGGAGCGCTTCAGCGCCAACTGCGCGTTCCGCAGCACTTCTTCCGCAAGCTCGACATTTCGCGTCAGCATTGCGCAGCCGATCGAGCAGTCGACCCGGATCTCGACGTCCGAGAGGCGGAACGGCGTGGAGAGCACTGTCTGGACCCGATGCGCGAGTTCCAGCGCGTCTTCGATCCCACGGTCTAGCCGCATCAGGATTCCGAACTCGTCGCCGCCGGTGCGGCCGAGTATGTCGCCGGAGCGCAGGGCTGAGAAAAGCCGGCGGGCAAAGCTGATCAGGAGTTCGTCGCCTGCAATCGCTCCCATCGACTCGTTGACCCGGCTGAAGCGGGTCACGTCGACGACCACCACGGCATTGGCGCCCTCGCGGAAGCTTTCGCTCTCCAGTATTTCCTCCACGCGCTCGTTGAAGGCGAGCCGGTTCGGAAGTCCGGTGAGGCTGTCGCGAAGCATCTCGCAGCGCAGGCTGTTCTCGGTCTCCACCTGCGCAGTCATGTCTATGAACGACACCAGGCAGCGGTTCTGCGACTCTGGCCTGGGCTTCAGCCGAGCGAAGCGCACGGTGAAGTGGCGCCCCCCGATCCCGCGGCCGTCGTTGCTCTCGAATTGGCGCGCAGGCTGCGTGCCGGCAAGGAATTCCGCCAGCGCTTCGGCAATGGGGCCGGATCCGAATAGCGCTCCGTCCGAGCCCGCAATCCGGCAGAATTGCTCATTGGCCGTGTCGATGTAAATCGCGCCATACTGATTCTCGCAAACGAGAGCGGCGGGAATCGGCAGAGCTTCGAGATAGTCCTCACGGGCGGTGCGGATCAATTCCTCGACGGAGTGATGGCCGATGCTTTGCCGCGCCCCTGCCGAGGGAATGGCGGCGATCGGCGCCTTTCGGCGTCCGCGCGGAGGTATGGCCTGCATGAGCAAAGCCTTACACCAAGACAGTTAAATTTTATTTTCGGGCGCGCACCGGCGCACCTAGAGTGCTTGTCAGTGAGGTGGGATCACCTGAGGCTCGGAAAGCACGGCAAACAAAGGAAACTCGACCCGTTCCCGGTTCAATCAACCGGGAACGAGTCTAGAACTTGTTGTTCCTGGGAAACCCAACTGGCGGCATCCGCCCCGCGGCACCGCGGGCAGTGCGCCAGGCCGAAAGATCCGGTTCAGTCCGGGTTCGGCCCCCGCCGCCGCCCATCGCCCAGCTGAGGCCCTCCGTAAAGCGGAACGTGACGGCGTCCGAGAGCCCGCCATCGCGATAGCGCTGAAGCTGCACCCCCTGGCCTCGGCTCATTTCGGGAAGCTCCGTCAGCGGGAACACAACCATCTTTCGATTGTCGCCGATGACAGCCACATAGTCGTCGCTCTCGCTGACGCGCCTGACGATGATGAGCTTCGCCCCCGGCCTGAGGTTCACCAGCTGCTTGCCCTTACGAGTCTCGGCAATGGCTCCTCTTGCGGAGGTAACGAAGCCGCGGCCATCCGAGGAGGCAAGCAAGAGCTTCGCCTCCGTGGCCGGCATCAAAGCGACGATGTTCCCCTCTCCTTCTATGTCCACCATCAGCCGCACCGGCTCGCCGAAACCACGACCGCCCGGCAGCTTGTCGGCGGCAAGCGTATAGAAGCGGCCGTTAGCCGCCGCGACGAGGAGCTTGTCGGTTGTTTGCGCGTGAAACGCGAAGGCCGGGCCATCGCCTTCCTTGAACTTCATGGTCTCCGGATTGGCGAGGTCGACATGCCCGCGCATGGCCCGGATCCAGCCGCGCTTGGACATGATCACCGTTATCGGCTCTCGCTCGATCATCGCGTCGAGCGGGATTTCGCGAGCGGGTCCCGCCTCCTCGATCAAGGTCCTCCTACGGCCAAGTTCGGTGGTCGGCGCGTAGCGCTCACGGAGCACAGCCAAGTCCTTCTTCAGGCGCGTGCGTTGGCGGGCGGGGGATTCGATCAGCTTTTGAAGGCCGGCGCGCTCCTTCTCGAGCGCAT
>JALYNE010000161.1 GCA_030773375.1 Pseudomonadota bacterium | reverse complement strand
CGGATTACACTCTGTCTGCATCGGGGAGCTCCTCTGCGTTCAGCTAAGACTTTGTCGCAAAAGAACTTTGGCACACCCAGAGCCCCGATGCACCCCACCTCAATGAGAAATCCGGGTTAATCGCCACGTAATCCACCGGAGCATTTTCGAGGCTCCGCAAATCAGGCGCGACATGTCGTCGCCGGACATGCTACGGCCCCGAACATGGTGGACGCTGAGTTCGGAATAGGTGCGTACACGCTTTCTGAAGCGGGCGCTCTCCTTGGCATCTCTCCGACAACGATCCGACGATGGCTGTTCGGTTACAGCTATGACCATCACGGCCCGAAAACGGAGCAGCAGCCACTCTGGCGACCGCAATATGGCGTAGAGCAAGACGAACCCCTTCTCGGGTTCCGGGACCTGCTAGAGGCGCGGATCGTGCGAGGCTTCCGGCAGCTTCATATCGGTCTTCCGACGATCCGTGCTTGCCTCGACTACGCCCGGGAGGTCGTCCACGACGACCATCCGTTCTCGACCCGCCGGTTCAAGAGCGACGGCCGGCGTTTGTTTTTAGAGGCCATGGACGGTCGGCTCATCGACCTCAAGGAACGGCAACATGTCTTCAAGCGGATCGTCGAGCCCTCCTTCGTAGACCTCGATTTCGACGCCGATGCCGCCTCGAGATGGTGGCTGCTTCCGAACAAAAAGACGATCGTCCTCGACCCGGCGCGGTCATTCGGCCAGCCGATCGTAGCCGAAACGGGAGTTCCAACGGCCCGGTTGGCTCAGGCGGTCGAGGCAGAGGGCTCCGTCGAGCGCGTCGCTCAGCTGTATGAGCTGAAGCCGGCGCTTGTCCGCGACGCAATCACCTTCGAGCGCAAGAAGGTTGAAAAGCTGGCGGCGTGAAGCTGCTCGTGGACAACGACCTTCCACCGCGCCTCGCGGAGGCGCTAAATACGATCTTCGCGCCCGACGATCACGTTATCGCCCTGCGCGCGAAGTTCGGCCGGTCCGATTTGAAGGACGAGGAGTGGATACCTCTCCTCGGCGCCGAGGGCGCATGGGCGGTTCTTTCGGCGGACATGCGGATCGCGAAGAAGCGGCCGTCGCGTGAGCTCTTCATTCGAAACGGCCTAGTGGGCTTTTTCCTCAGTCCGTCGCTCCAGAAGGCACCGCTCGCGTCTCAGGCTGCGCGTATCCTGACACTGTGGCCGCAGATGGTTTCGCACACACGAACCACGGCCAACGGGGTTTTTGAGGTGCCCGGCAGCGGCAAGAAATTCCGCACGATCGGGCGCTAATCCGGGCCCGCGCAGCACGTACAAACAAGTGGTCTGGCAACGTCTCCCCATCGGGCATGCTACGGCTTGCCGTCCGGGCAGCGCCTAGGTCAATGCGCCCGAAGAGATCGCGAGCGCCCGAACGTCCGCCGGCAAATCCTCCTCAGTCGGTAGCGGCAGTTCTAACGCCAACGCTGTGAGGTCCGCTGCACTGTTCGCGCACTTCACCTTGTCGATCCACCCCTCTCATCAAAGCCCGTTCGCTCGTGCATCCGGAGTTCATCGACAAAGCGGTCAGCGGGGCCACGTTGGCCGCCGACAGGCCCGGTTTCGCCAACGCTCTCCCTACCTCCGTGAGAATGACACGTTGGTCGTCTATGCCGTCGATTGGCTTGGGCGCGACGCGCTAGAGGTTCAGGCAACGGTGCGCGAAGTACTTACACGCGGCGTGACGGTGGAGGTTCGAGGGCTTGGGCCTATCGCGGGCGGAGTTGGAGAACTCATCCTTGCGGTTCTGGCTCAGGTCGCTGACATGGAGCGTCAGCGCATTCGCGAGCGCTGCGAGGCTGGACGCCATGCCGCGCGGCTAGCGTTAGCGAACACCGGAAGGACTCACCGAGGTAAGATCAGCCTCGGGCGTCCGCACGCCAAAGACTCCATTGAGGTCGTTGATTGGCGTCGCGTGAACGGCGCGAGCATCAGTGAGACAGCGCGTCACTTCGCAGTCTCAGCGGCAACCGTGAAGCGCTACTGTCGAGCCTTCGGCGCATGAGGGAATATCGTGTCACGTTGAAGTCCAAAGCTGGCATTATAAGAGTTGCGCTGTCGGCTAACACGCTGGTGCAGGCTAAGATTCTGCGGCTAGTCAGTACGGGTCTCAGGTGCTCAGCGTGGACACGACAAGGTGGTGAACGTTCGCTCTCTTCTGATCTCTCCCATATCCGCCAGATCAATCCCGACAGGCTTGCTAAAAAACCGGCTCTGCGGGATATTAATACGACAAGGGGACGAATCATGAAAAAGATGGGCTTATTGCTTCTCACGGCTCCACTGGCTGCATGCGCGAGCGGCAGCGGTCCCGCACCCAACTTTTATAATGGTAACTACTACTTAGCGGGGGATTCTAACTGCAAGCGTGTTGAGATTTTCACGGAGACCCGCATCCGGTGCTACAACTCCAAAAACCAGCTTACGGGGTATAGGGATGCCATGACCCCGGAGGCGATGCAGATGTACCAGATGCAGGTCGCTTATCAGATTCAGCAAATGAACGCGCTTACGCAGCAGGTGCAGCAAACCGGCGAAAGCTTCCGACAAATAGGACAGGGTTTTCAGAAAATTCCGACGTATACTGCACCAGAGGTGATGGCACCTACTCTGCCCGGCGGTAAAACTATCAAGTGCATAAGGGCCGGGATATACGTTAATTGCCGGGAGTAGTTCTGGACACCTTGGTGGAAAATAATCTCGGTGAACTGGCAGGTCTTTCAGCCTCTTGTCATTTGCACAGCGGGAAGCGTTGAGACAACATGTCATTTAAAGTTTGTTGGAAGACATTGCCGACAAGGCTCTGATCCGCACGGAGGAATACCCTGATCTTGATCAAGCTTTAGTCGAGGCTGACGTGGCAATTTTGTCAGGCCCGAAACCTGTGGAAGTTACCGTCACAGATCATGCGGGTACGCGCCATTACACTAAGGTGCTCGGTGGTGGGGCGGGTTTTTGATACCGGAAGATTACCGTCGCCACTGGTGCGAAGGCGGACCTCCTGCACGGGGGTCCACTGCCTCAATCTAAATATCGCTAGCCGATTTAGAGGAGGCTGCGATGACCAGCATAGCAACGATGATTAGGAGCATGCGGGGATATCAGGCGATCCTTGCCCGCTCCACCTTCCTCTCTGCCGGAAGCGTGAGCATCAGGAGCTTCCATGATCTCGACCGTGCGTCGTCGTGGTGTGAGGAACGATGGCTAGAGCATGGGCAGCGCTATCGACGCACCGTTTATGTTGCGGACGAGAAGGCGACGTTCCAATTCGAAGACCGAAATGACGTACTCGCCTTTAGGATCACCTTCGGCTGATCTTTCTACCGGCTCGCGAGCCTTGCCCATTCTCATGAGCGTCCTTACGCGCCTTCTCGAACTTCCGCATGGCATCGGCTGCCTTCCGAGGGTCGTTTCTGCCGAATAACAGGACGAGTCAGGTAGGGTGGTGGCCGGCTTGCAAGGCCGACCGAAGAAAGGATCATAGTGGGGCGAACAGAGAAGGCGCTGCGCATGGCCCACCACACGGATGAGAGTCACGAAGCCGTTGAGGCAAGCAGTGAATCGAGTATCCTAGGAAGCCTACCCTTCTACTTCTCGGACTCCTCGTCGGTAGCGCGGACAGACAGTTTCCTGACCTGCCGAGCCAGGAACGCAATGGGGTCCGGCGGCTCCTCAGGGGCGGTCGCCCTCCACGTCGATCCGCAGAAATCCGCCAGCTCGTCGTAGTCCTCAGACCAGAGGAGAACCTTCATCCTCTGCTCATCCGTGAGGCGGGTGGTGTCCAATCCCCAGCCTTCGAATAGGGCGGCCAAGTTCTTCATGTCTTCGTAGTTGAGCGTCGCCATGGCCACTTCTGCGTTGATGGACCGCATTGGCGGAACATCGGCTCGTTGCCGATGGTCACTTATGATCAGGGTCTCTCAGCCGAATGCGAAACAATGTTGGAGGGGCGAGTCGCATCGCCTGTAGGTTTGCACGGCTCGCTCCGCTGAGCGAGGGTGCACTGTCACGACTTCTGAGTACGACGCCCCAAGGGATTAGATCGGTAGCTCTGAAGGCTGGTGGAACTCGCCCTTGGAGACCTCGGACGCATTGTAATCTTCCCTCGGTCGAGTCGGGGCAGGCACACGAGACGCGCGGTTTTGCTGGTGTGTATGGCAGTCACTGCCGCTTGTTCCCCAGGCGAGGACAAGATCCCCGACCCGAGCTGGCAGTTCCTGTACAACGCGGGGAACAACGAACCCTTCTTCGTCGACAGGAACTCCCTAGCCGATCGTGATGGCGCCAAGACTGTGTGGGTCCGATTCGGCAACGACATAGCTGGGGCGGAGAACTGGGCCTATCGCTGTGCCGACTGGGCCTATGCTGAAGTCAACAACGTGGAGAAGATGCAGTTCGCCCCGATCCCGCCGGGCAGCATCGCGGCGGATGTCTACGGCGGCGTGTGTGGCGGAAAGTGGCCCTCGGCGCCGCCCGGCGGCTTCGCCGCGCCTTCGGCGCCCGATCTGGCAACGACGAATGACGTCACGGCCATAGACAGCGGGCCGTCCCTCGTTGACGAGACGCTGACGAAATGACCTGTCGTAAGCTTGAGGTCGCGGGTTCGAGTCCTGCCGGGCGCGCCACTCCTCATGATTGGCAGTACGGCCCACCCAGCGTCCCGGAATCACGAAGACAGCTACTCTCCACCCGAGCTTCGCCATTAAGCTAGGCGGGGTCGAGCTTGAGCAACCGCCCCCCGGCGCCGTCCTCGAGAACCCAGATCGTCCCGTCCGGGCCCTGCTCGACCTCGCGGATGCGGCGGCCGAGCCGGACCCGCGCGACCTCACCCGCCGTGGCTCCGTCGACGCGGACGCGGACCAGGCCCTGCGATTGCAGCCCGGCGAGGACGAAATCGCCGTTCCAGCCGATGAAGCGCGTCCCGCTATACTGGATCATCCCGCCCGGCGCGATCGCCGGAGTCCAGCTCACCAGCGGCGCGGCGAAGCGCGGATCGCTCGAATGACGCGGCAGCGTCTCGCCGTCATTGCCTTCCGAAACGATCCGCCACCCGTAATTGGCGCCACGACTGATGATGTTGAATTCATCGCCGCCCTCGGGGCCGTGCTCGCTCGAGAACAGCCGCCCGTCGGCCGCGAACACGAGGCCGTAAGGATTGCGATGGCCGAGCGTCCAGATCTCCGCTTTCGCGTTCGCGACGCCCGCAAAGGGATTGCCCGAGGGAATCGAGCCGTCGAGGTTGAGACGAATGATCTTTCCAAGCGTCTGCGCGAGGTCCTGAGCCGGCGCGCCCTGGTGCCGCTCTCCGGCGGTAACATACAAGAAACCGTCCGGCGAAAACGCCATTCGCCCGCCGTAATGCCGAGTGTCGTTCGCTACCTTGGGCGCCTGCCGCCAGATCACTGTCAGATCGTCTACGCGGCCCGCTCCGCTGGCGTCGGTCGCGAGCGTGCCGCGCGCCACCGCGAGCCCGGCGGCTCCGCCAGCGGCCTCGGTAAAGCTCAGGTAGATGCGCGCGTTGGATGCGAAACCAGGGTCGAGCGCGACGTCGAGCAGGCCACCCTGACCCGCAGCCTGAACAGCCGGCACGCCGGCGAGCGCTGGGCCGACTCCGCCTGCCTGCGTGATCACGCGCAGCCGCCCTGGCCGTTCGGTGACGAGCATGCGCCCGTCGGGCATGAACACCATCGCCCAGGGGCTGTCGAGCGTCGCGACGATGGCGGATGTAACGGAGGTGGTCGGCGGCGGGGCTGGGGGCGGAGGCGGCGGGGGTGGAGGAGGAGGCGGTGGCGGAGCAGGAGCTGGCGGAGGTGACGGGGCCTGGCCGATATCGCCGCCGCCGCCGCTGTTTCCCTCGCCGCGGCAGCCGGTCGCAGCGAGCGCGAGTGGCGCAGCCATCGCCGCCACGACGCTCAATTTGAGCCGCTGGTTGAACCGAAGGGCTAGCAGCGTCTTCAATAGGACCAAGCCTGAAACCATGCCTTCCCCCGTCTTGCCGAAGCCGCGACGCGCCGGTTTGACGAAGCTATCATCTATGCTCCGACGTTGGGAGCTTCATTCCGAAAGGCATTGAAGCCAAATGAAGCCGAGTTCGGCCAGCGTGAGCGCATAGTGCTCCTGTTGCGATCACAGGAAAGGTTACACCCGGAAACATTCCGCGCGCCGCTCAGGCCCCTTTTTGGCGATCCTGCGAACGCTTGAATGGAGTGCGGGAGTCACTTGTCAGGCTGCTGCCTCGCTTCGACGCGTGCCCCGCAGCCGCGAGAAACATCTGTCCGGATGATGCTTTGTTCTTTGCTGCAGCCGGCAGACGAGCTGCATTGGAGGTCGGTATGGATGAGAGTTTCAAACGCAGCGAGTTCGGCCGTGGCCAGCTCGCTTCAGCAGAGCAATTCCTCGAGCTCTGGCAACTGCCGCTTCGCCTGTCGAGCAACTGGTTCTTCATCTGCTTCGGCATGTCCCCTCCCCATCCGCTACCGCCCAAGGCGGCGGAAGACAGGCAGCACGCACAGCTTGTTGTGCCTGAGCCAATCAAGGCGAGCGACGATCGGGAATTGTTTGCTTGAACGGATCTCCAGCCGCCCGGAGTTCACGAACAAGCCGACGCGCCATGGGATGCCGCAGCACCCACCTGCCATCGAGTGCACCTCGCGCACTGTGTTCGATTCGCAACATTCAGCCGACAATGCGACGGCTCAGGCAACGACGAGCGTCCGTTAGGGTTTGAGACAGCGGAGACGGAGCCTGCCTGAACCCGGGCAGCCGAGAGCAGCTGCGCGTCGAGTGCTCAGCGCTCTTCCTCCAGCAAGGTTTGAGGCCGCGCTGTGCACGCGTTCATCATCGAAGACGATTACCTGATCAGCCAAGCGATCCAGCACATTCTGGGGAATCTCGGCTTCACCTCCTTCAGCTTTGCCCGATCCGAGGATGCCGCGATTGCGGGCGCGGCCGGGGAAACGTTCGACCTCATCACAGCGGACGCGCGGCTGCTGCCCGGCGACGGTGTCAAGGCTGTCGAGACGATCTGCGCAACCCGCGACATACCCGTCATATTCATCACCGGCTATGCACCCGACATCGAGCAGCGCTTGCAGGACCGATTGCCCGAAGCGACCATTGTGGAGAAACCGATCAAAGAAGCGGAATTGATCGCCGCGGTTCGGAGCGTCCTGGGCAAGTGATGAGGCACGAAGCCTGTCCCTCCGGTACCACCTACGCATATGGAAGGTTGCCGCAAAGCAGCACGGCGCCGGAACGGCTGTCGAGAGCTAATGAAGATGTCCGATTAGTTGACACATGATTTGTCCGATCGCTTGCTCATGAGTGGCTGTGGAGGGCGGGCGTAGGCGTAACCGGAGCCCGTCCCGGAGCAGCCACTCATGCT
>JALYNE010000160.1 GCA_030773375.1 Pseudomonadota bacterium | reverse complement strand
GACGAACAAGGGCCTGCCAGTCGACCACGGCTCCCGAGGCCTCTACGCCGGCGAACTTAGCACTCGCGCCATTCGCGTGATGAACGGCTTCGGTCGCGCGGATCATCGCCTTCGACGGTACGCAACCGACATTGACGCACGTGCCACCGATCGTGCCCTCGCCGATCAGCGCCACCTGAGCACCTTGCTCGGCTGCGGTGATGGCAGCCGAGAAGCCGGCGGATCCATTACCTACTACCGCAAGGTCGTAGCGTGGGGTTCGTTCTGAGGACGAGGCACAGCAGTCGCTCACCGAAAATTCCTTTGATTCTAATCACAGCGGAAGCGGCCGCATCCGTTGTTTGCCGTCTCGCGTCTTAGCAGACGCACACCGGGCGGACGACCGCTTCCGCTCATAAGCTTAGTTATTGACGACCTTCGCGGGGTACCCGGCGTTTGTGGTGGCCGCAGCCAGTGCCGCAGGGGTGACCTTCCCGGGGTCGTAAACGACGCGGACGGCGGCGGAAGCGCCAAAGCCCTCCTTGACCGAGACGTCAGCCACTCCTGGAATGGAGCTTAGCGCGCGCGTCACAATGGGAGCGCAGGTGGCGCAGCCCACATTGACGACGCTGAGGGTCGCGACGCGTTGCGCAGCTGAAGGTTGAGCAGCGGTTCCTGAGCCCGCCGCGCCCGCAAGCAGAGGGCTCCCCGAGAGGGCAGCAGCTCCGCCGGCCAAGGTCAGCGCCAGAGCGCCCGCGAAAACCGATTTTTTCATCTCTATTCTCCTATCGACGTACCCGGAGCCGAGGGGAGCCTGCCCTCGTCCGCCGGTGCATTGTCAGTGCGCGACGAATCCGTTAGACGGCATATAGGATCTGTAGTGACTACAGCTTCAAGAGGCACTTCGGCATGGTCGACAAAAAAGTTCTTCAGGATCTGGCTCCGCGTTTCACGATTGGAGTGCTGGCGCGGAAGACAGGCTGCAACATCGAGACCATCAGGTATTACGAGAAGGCGGGCATGCTGCCGCATCCGGCTCGATCCGAAGGGGGCCATCGCCTCTACGGCTCCGGTCATGTGAAGCGCCTCTCGTTCGTGATGAAGGCTCGAGCGCTTGGCTTCACCCTCTCCGAAACTCGCGCGTTGCTGGGTCTCGCGGAGCGCGAACACCCATGCGAGGAAGCTCGGACGCTTGCCGCCGAGCACCTGGCCGACGTGCAAGCGAAAATCGCCGACCTCCGGACGATGGAGGCTGTTCTGGGTGACATGGTTGTCAGCTGTGACGCCCATAGCTCCCCAGATTGTCCCCTCATCGAAAGAATGTTCGACGAGAAGGCGCTGTAGCCTCATCCCTGCTGGGCGCGCTCTCGGCGCCTAGAGCATGGGAGAAATGTAGGGGAAAGCCACGGCAGCCATAACCAGAGCGCTGGCCAGCCAAAGCCCAATCTTGGCCGGGCGATTTGAACGCGGTTCGCAGATGCTCCCCTCCGCGCAGCCATTGGGCCGCCGATACACACGCGCAAACCCCAGCGCGAGAAAGAGGACGGCCGCTCCGATGAACAGCTTCTCGTAGGGGGCTAACAAGGTGATGTTGCTCATCCAGGCACCGCCGACGCCGAGTGTGAGCAGCACGAACGGGAGCACACAGCAGGCCGATGCTCCCAAGGCAGCCAAGAGGCCGCCAGCAGCAAGCAGCCGGTCGCTCTTCTCACCCCGATCATTCGTTCTGAAGGCCGCTTTGTCCGCGCCGGCCATCTGTTCCATTTCCATTCCTAACTCGCTGTTTTTTCCGAGAGCGGCGATCGCTGCTGATCACCTGTCCATCACCGTCTAGGCCCTGTAGTGACTACAGATACAAGGGGTTTTTGGTCGCGCTGACGGACCTCAGCCAGCGCAAACAGGAGGGTCTGATCGGGCCAAATTACCTGAAGCAGGTCGAGGTTGTTTGTCGGTCCAATCGGAACCCGCGTCTTCGTGAACGGGTTCATTTTGGTGACGATGACGGCGCAGATGCCGCCTCACAATCAGGGAAAATCATGCAACACTCCCGCAACGAGGTCGAGCCAAGCGACAATACTGATTATGGCGCGAAGCCGCCAATGGGAGCGACGATCGCCCTCCTGAGCGCGCTGCACGTCCTTTGTTGCGGCCTGCCGCTCCTGCTGCTGTCAGGAGTGTCCCTGGCGACGATCTTTCCCTCGTGGCCCGTGATCGGTGCAATCCTCGCTGTGCTCGGGGTAGTCGGCTTCGTTTGGTACCTGCGGAAAGGGTGCGCCACCTGTCCCGGTAATCCGAAGCGCTGCCGCGTGCATCCGTCCCGACAATCGAAACATTCTGTAGGAGAGAACTGATGCAAGACGACGCTGACGTAATGGACGGGGTCGAGATCGGCCGGCCGGAAGGCAAAACCTCATACAGCGGGTATGCGGAGCGCTACTATGAGGAAGCGCGAGGGAACCGTGAAGCGCTGAATGCCAGCGAATTCGGCACGTTGCCGATGCCGACGATCGACACCAAGGGGCTGATGCGCACGACTATCATGGGCGGCTAGATTCAGCGGGGCGCGGAAAAGATTATGGCTATGTTCAAAGACGTTTCAGTTACACGCACTGCTGACAAGGCAGGTTTGGTCGGGGCGTTCACTGCGGCCATGGGTTGCGCGGCATGTTTTCCTGCCCTCGGTAGCCTGGCAGCCGCAGTCGGGCTCGGCTTCCTAAGCCAGTACGAGGGCACGCTCATCCGTTACGTGCTGCCGTTGTTCGCGGGCATTGCTCTTCTTGCAAATGTCATCGGCGGGCTTCGGCATCGGCAGTGGCCGAGAATGGCGCTTGGTGTGACAGGGCCTGTGCTGGTGTTGGCAGCTGCCTTGTTGATGGTGAGCTTTGGCTGGCCAACGGAGTGGCTGCTCTATCCGGGCCTAGCCCTGATGATCATCGTAGCGGTCTGGGATCTGCTCGCCCCGCCGGGGAAAGGACGCCGGCATCACGCCTGATGCGAGAGGTCGTGACGTCGGAACGATGCTGACGAACGAGAAGAAGGTGGAGACATGGCCGGATACTATCACCTCGTCGTGATCGGCAGCGGCACGGCGGCCATGGTGGCTGCGAACCGAATGGCCTCTGCTGGCCGAAAGGTCGCCGTTGTAGATTACAGGCCGTTTGGCGGCACCTGCGCCTTGCGGGGCTGCGACCCCAAGAAGATGCTGATCACTGGCGCGCAGGTGATGGACGACATCCGCCGCATGTGCGGAAAGGGGGTGAGGGCCGAAGAGGCTCGCATCGACTGGCGCGAGCTGATGGCATTCAAGCGCACCTTCACAGGGCCAATCCCGCAAAAGCAGGAGAAAAACTACGCTGAGAAGGGTGTCGATACCTATCATGAGCATGCCCGCTTCACTGGG
This sequence comes from Pseudomonadota bacterium, assembly GCA_030773375.1. Classification (GTDB taxonomy): domain Bacteria; phylum Pseudomonadota; class Alphaproteobacteria; order Sphingomonadales; family Sphingomonadaceae; genus Allosphingosinicella. Next base: position 4,038 of record JALYNE010000160.1, on the reverse strand, counting down.
CCCAACACCCTCGAGGTACACGGCAGCGGCACCCTGGAAGCTAAGAATATTCTCATCGCGACAGGGGCGCGGCCGGCGCAACTGGGTTTTCCTGGCGAAGAGCATCTCATGGACAACGCGGGTTTTCTCGAGCTTGATGAGCTCCCGAAGCGGATCGTCATGGTCGGCGGCGGCTACATCGCCTCAGAGTTCTCGCACATCGCTGCTCGAGCCGGCGCAAAGGTAACCGTGCTCCAGCGGGGCGAACGCATTCTCCCCCAGTTCGATGCAGACCTCGTCGGATGGCTCATGGAGAGTTTCGAGAAAATCGGCGTCGACGTGCGCCTCGGCCATTCCGTCCAAGCTGTCGAGAAAAGCGGTAGCGGCTACATTGTCCGCGCGAGCACGGCGACGGGAGAAGTTGCAAGCGTTGAAGCTGACCTGGTCGTTCACGCAGCCGGCCGAATCCCCGATCTGGAGGCTCTAAATCTCGACGCGGCGGGAGTGGACCGCGATGAGCGCGGCCAGCTCGAGCTGAACGAGTTCCTGCAAAGCGTATCGAACCCTGCCGTCTATGCTGCGGGCGACGCGGCGGGGAAAGGACCGCCGCTAACCCCCGTCTCGAGTCACGATGCAAAGGTTGTTGTCGGCAACTTGACGGACGGAAATCAGCATCGACCCGACTATCGGGCGGTCCCAAGCGTCGCCTTCACCCTGCCGCCGATCGCAGCAGTTGGTCTCAGCGAACAAGAAGCTCGAGACCAGGGGATCAGGTTCCGTATCAAGACCGGACGAGCTTCCGACTGGTTCACCGCACGGCGCGTCGCCGAAAAGGTATACGGGTTCAAGGTGATGGTCGACGAGGAAACGGATTTGATCGTGGGCGCTCACCTCGTTGGTCCCCACGTCGATGAGGTGATCAATGTGCTTGGGCTCGCGATGAGGCACGGCTTCACGGCTGAGAATATCAAGACCACGATGTTCGCTTATCCGACCGGCGCGTCGGATCTTGGATCCATGCTGTGAGCCCGTTAGCCTCCATCGGAAAGCCGTCGCTGCTCCCCCATGCCTCAGATGCTCCTGAGCCCGACTATGATCTGGTCGCGATCGGCACTGGAACCGCCGCCAAGAAGGTCGCGCTCGCCTGCCGGAAGGCCGGCTGGAGGGTCGCCGTTGTTGATCATCGTCCGTATGGTGGCACCTGCGCGCTCAGGGGATGCGATCCCAAAAAGGCGATGTGGTCCGTGGCCGAAGCTTGCGATCGTGCCCGGCGACTTGGATCTGCTGGGATACGCGGGACCGAAGAGCTCGCTCTCGACTGGAGCGGCCTCCTGGCCTTCAAGCACCAATTTACGGATCTGGTTCCGGAAAAGCGGGAGGCACTGTTCCATGGCGCGGGAATTGATCGCTTCCATGGCCACGCTAGGTTTGTAGGTCCGAACAGCATTGCCGTCGGCGAGGACCGCCTGGACGCGCGGCACATGCTGATTGCGGCCGGTGCTGAGCCCGCTCGGCTCCCGTTTCCGGGTGCCGAACATCTGATCACGAGTGACGAATATCTGGAGATGGACGAGCTCCCATCGAGATTCCTGCTCGTCGGCGGTGGTTATATCGCGTTCGAGTTTGCGCATACCGCCGTCCGGCTTGGTGCAAAGCCAATCATCATTGAAGCGGAGAGGCCGTTAGCCTCTTTTGACGAAGATCTCGTTGATCGGCTTGTCGCAAAGTCCAGGCGTTTGGGGATTGAGGTGCACACCCAGACCAAAGTCGTCGGTGTAGAGCGCCCTGGCGATCGGTTGTTTAGGGTTCACGCCCGAACAGACGCAGGCGAGCCGCTCTGCTTCGAGGCGGAAATGGCTGTTGCCGCAGCCGGAAGAGTGCCGGCGCTTGATGCGCTGGATCTGGATGCCGGAAATGTGTCCAGAAAGGGTGCGTTTCTTCAGCTCAACCCGCATCTGCAGAGCGTCACAAATCCAGCGGTCTTCGCCGCAGGTGATGCGGCCAGCTTGGGGCCTGCTTTAACGCCTGTTGCCTCCCACGACGCGGAAATAGTGGTTGCCAATCTCTTAGGGAACGGACCGCCGACGCACGTTCCAGATTACACCGGGGTGCCCAGTGTCGCATTCACGATCCCGCCGATCACTGGAGTCGGCTTCACGGAGGAGCAAGCTCGCGCACAGGGTCTGCGGTTCCGGGTGAATCACCGCGACGTTACGGATTGGCAGGTGACGCGGCATCTCGGAGAGGACACGGCTGCATATAAGGTCCTCATCGAGGATGATTCCGATCGGATATTGGGCGCGCACCTCATCGGACCTGATGCCGAACACCTGATCAACATGTTCGCATTGGCGATCCGGCTTGGTCTCACGGCCAGAGATCTGAACCGTTTCGTGTCTGCCTTTCCAACGGCGGCCTCCAACATTTTCCACATGATTGGAACGCATCGCAGCGGTGATGCCGACGTGAGCTCCGATGCTGCTCAGCCGATGGGGCGAGTGGCAGCCGCCGCGAGCGGTTCACGGGCTTGGGTAATGGATTGATAGTTGAACTGCAGCAAAGAGGAGAGTGCAATGGCGAGTAACTCAAGCGACACCGGAACACGGGACACTACCTACAATCTGATCAGCATCGCCTACCACTGCCTTCAAGGTGCCGAGACTTGCGGCATATACTTGGAGGACGCGGAACGTGAGGGCAACGATGAGATTGCCACCTTCTTGCGCGATACGCAGCGCATGAACAGGGAATGCGCTGACCGGGCAAAGCAGCTCCTGAAGCAGCATTTCGCCCGCACCTGAAGGACGGCCAGGCCCGCTCTGGCTTTCCAGCCGATGAAAGGCGGGATGAGCTCGAGCGCTCACAAGGGCCTGGCTCAGTCTGGAATGGTAACTAATAGAGGACGGCTGCATGCGACTGCTAGACAAGGTGGCAATTGTCACTGGTTCGACATCGGGGATTGGTCGTGCCGCGGCCGAGCGCTTCGCCCGAGAGGGAGCGCACGTCCTCGTCACCGGACGCAGCAAGGATGAAGGAGAGGCCGTTGCCACCGCTTTGAACGACACGGCGCTGCGCGACGGTACCGGTGAGGCGGCGTTTGTTGCTGCAGACGCTTCTTCTTCTGAGGGTGTGCGGGAGGTCGTTGCTGCCGCCGTCCAACGGTGGGGGCGGGTGGATCTGTTGGTCAACAATGCAGCCATGATGACATTCGACCCGATCTCCGACTTGGAAGAAGAGGATTGGGACAAGGTCCTGGCGGTGAATCTCAGGGGACCTTTCCTTTTTACGAAATACTGCCTGCCTCACATGAGCGAGGGGAGTGCAATCGTGAACGTCTCGTCCGTCCACGCCGCCGCAACCATGTCGGGAGTTGTCCCATACGCGTCATCGAAAGGTGGGTTGGAGGCGTTCACAAGAGCGCTTGCTGTCGAACTGCGGGAACGGAAAATTAGGGTGAATGCGGTCCGCCTGGGAGCTGTCGATACGCCGATGCTGTGGGAAAACCCGAACGTGAAATCGGGCAAGGAGAAGATAGACCCGGCAGACGTGGGGTCGCCGGATCAGATCGCTGAAGCGATTCTGTTCCTGGTGAGCAACGCCTCGGGGTTTGCGACAGGGGCGGTACTGAACGTGGATGGCGGCCGGCTGGCACGGCTCGGCTGAGCACGAATGCGACTTCGCCTTCGACCCGAAAACGAGGTAGGATTGATGGGCCTATTGTCGATGAACGACTCAGCTAGCTGGCCCACTCCGGGTGGCAACTCAGCGTCCACAAGGCACCCGTTCATGTTCGCGACCGGCATCGAGAACAGCTACCCCGTCATCACTGCTGCCGACGGCAAGGCAAAGCGTATCGACGAGATGGCGAAGACTGGGCATTACGAGCGCTGGCGGGAAGACTTCGCGCTGGTTGCCGAACTCGGAATTGAATACCTCCGTTACGGCCCGCCATATCACCTCACCCACCTCGGTCCCGACAAGTACGATTGGACCTTCTCCGACGAGACGTTCGGGGAGCTGAAGCGCCTCAACATCAACCCCATCGTGGACCTGTGCCAC
>JALYNE010000159.1 GCA_030773375.1 Pseudomonadota bacterium | reverse complement strand
GCTGCCGTTGATCACATCGATGGCGAGTTTCCCGAACTCATACTCGTAGGGGAAATCGCGCCACAGCGGATAGTCCGGGTAGAGCCGCCGTATCGCCTTGAAGGCGAGCGACTGGATCCGCCAAGGCTTGAAGGCCTGGTGATCGTAGCTGGGGCCTTCAGGGTGGATGTGAACGCCGTTGCAGAGCTTGCTGACATGCTTGTGGAAAGTGGGCTCGAACCAGCAATCGCGGAGCCGGCAGCCGCGCAGCCAATCCGGGCTGAGTCTGTGCATTTCCGCCATCACTGCCTTGGCGTCGATGTCGGGAGCACCGAACAGCTCGAGCGGCCGCGTCGTGCCCCGGCCTTCCGACAAAGTGGTGCCCTCCAGCATCACCGTGCCTGCATAAGCCCGGGCCATGGAGAGGTTCGGCGCATTGGGGCTGGGGTTGATCCAGATGCGCTCGGCCGGCCAGCCATATCCCGGCGCCGCATCGGGATACCAACCCTCCATTTTGATGACTCGGTAGTCGAGGTCGAGCTTGAAGGTCGCCACGAACCAAAGACCGAGCTCGCCGAGCGTGAGGCCGTGGCGCATCGGTATCGGCCCGGCGCCGACAAAGCTTTCCCAACCGGCACGGAGCGTCAGCCCCTCGACGGGCCGGCCGGCAGGGTTGGGGCGATCCAGCACCCACACGGCCTTGCCATGCGCCGCCGCCGCTTCCAGGACGTACAGCAAGGTCGTGATGAAGGTGTAGATGCGGCAGCCGAGATCCTGCATGTCGACCAGGAGAACGTCGAATGTTCCCATGGACTGGCCGGTGGGCCTGCGCACCTCACCGTAAAGGCTGAAGACCGGCACCCCGTGAACCGGATCGGTATAATCCGGCGACTCCATCATGTTGTCCTGCTTGTCACCGCGAAGGCCATGCTGCGGGCCAAAAGCGGCACTGACCGTCATCCCTGGGCACTTCGCCAGCGCGTCGAGGGAGTGGGTGAGATCCTCGGTGACGGAGGCCGGATGCGCGAGCAGGGCGACGCGCTTACCCTCGAGCGGAGCCCGCAGGGCGGGATCAGTGAGAAGTCGATCGATGCCAGTCTTCATAAATCTCATGCTGCTGGAGGGAGTTCGAGCGCAAAGCAATCGGAATGATGGAAATCGGGAGGCCCGGAGGGATGTGCCAAGGCCCAGTATGATTTGCAGCCGCTCAACTCCTCGACCACCGCGGAAAGCCCGAGATGCCATGAGAGATCGTCCGGCAGATCAGCGACGGACTCGAGCTGCAGCGAGATGCGGAGTTCCAAGCATTCCTCGTTCGATCGTCTTTCCATTTGCGGGGGACCGAGCACCGGATCGTTCATCCCGCTCCGATACCCACTGAAGGCATAGATCGCCCATTCCAGCGACGGCGCGAAGTTGAACTCGTAATAAGATCGACGGGAGCCGGCGCGCACGAATGCCTCGAAGCAGCTATGCTCCCAAAGCTTATTGCCGCGTGCGGGCGTCATCGCGGCTGGTATCCGCACCTCGCCGATCTTGCCGAAGAGGAAGTAGCCCAGCGCCAACGTGCTTGGGGCTCGACGCGCGACCTCCACTTCGATGCGGCGCACGCTGTGGCAACGGGAGTCCGGATGGAGCTTCAACGCCTGACGCATTTTCGCCGCCTAGGAGAAGGAGCAGGGTTCGACAAGCTCGGCCGGAACGGGTTTGTCTCGAACGGCACACATGCTAACCGCCCCCAAATGTCCCAGTATCAGTCCGAGCTCCTGCGCCTGCTCGACAGCCGCGGGTATATCCATCAGCTAACCGATGCCGGTGGCCTCGACGCGCTCGCGGCGAAGGAGACGATCACCGGCTATGTCGGCTTCGACCCGACGGCACCGTCGCTTCACGTTGGCCACATGATCCAGATCATGCTGCTCCGCCGACTGCAACAGGCAGGCCACAAGCCGATCGTACTGGTCGGCGGCGGCACATCCAAAATCGGCGACCCGAGCTTCAAGGACGAAGCCCGCAAGCTGATGACGACCGAGACCATCGCGCAGAACATCCGATCCATCATGCCTGTCTACCAGCGTTTTCTGCGCTTCGGGGACGGCCCCACGGACGCCGTGCTGATGGACAATGCCGAGTGGCTCGACCGGCTCGAATATATCCCCTTCCTGCGAGACATCGGCCAGCATTTCTCTGTGAACCGGATGCTGAGCTTCGAAAGCGTGAAGCTGAGGCTCGATCGCGAGCAGTCGCTAAGCTTCCTCGAATTCAACTACATGATCCTGCAAGCATATGATTTCCTCGAGCTGTCCCGACGGATGCGGTGCGTCCTCCAGCTCGGCGGCTCCGACCAGTGGGGAAATATCGTCAACGGGGTCGAGCTCGGACGCCGCGTTGACGGAACGCAGCTTTTTGGGGTGACCACGCCGCTTATCACCACCGCGGACGGCCGGAAGATGGGGAAGACCGAAGCGGGCGCGGTTTGGCTCAATGCAGACCAGCTCAGCCCTTACGGCTTCTGGCAGTTCTGGCGGAACACTCAGGACGCCGACGTCGGCAAGTTCCTGCGGCTGTTCACCGATCTCCCGCTGGACGAAGTGGGGCGGCTCGAGGCCTTGCAGGGCAGCGAGATCAACGAGGCGAAGAAGCGACTGGCCGATGCGGTCACCGCCATGGTCCACGGTGAGGACGCGTCCGCTGCTGCGGCAGAGACGGCACGGAGGACCTTCGAGGAAGGCGCCGCAGGCGAAGCGCTGCCCAGCCTTGCCGTCCCTGAGGGCGAGATCGGGATCGTGGATGCGCTGATCGGGCTCGGCCTCGCCGCTTCCAAGGGCGAAGCGCGCCGGCTGATCGCTGGCGGCGGCGCGCGCATCGCGGGCGAGAAAGTGGAGGACGAGGCTGCGCGCATCAGCGTCGAGGGCCCGGTTCGAATCTCCGCCGGCAAGAAGAAGCACGGATTGCTTACCCGCTGATGGGCCTCGAGGTGGCTCAGCCCGATCGCAGCAGCCCCACTGCCGCGTCGCGCTCGAACAAATAAAGGAGGATGCGGGCCGCACGCCCGCGCGGTCCGTCGAGGCCCCCATCGCGGTCGACGAGCAAGCGCGCGTCGTCGGTGGCAGGCTGGATGAGGTCGTGGATGAGGTCGGGGGTGGCCAGGCGAAACTGTGCTTCGCCCGATTGGCGGGTGCCGAGAATTTCGCCGGCGCCGCGAAGCCGGAGATCCTCCTCGGCGATCCGGAAGCCGTCGTTGGTCTCGCGCATCAGGGCGAGGCGGGCGCGGGCGGTTTCGCTGAGCGCGTTGCCGCGGAGAAGGAGACACACCGACCGCCCTTCCCCACGCCCGACGCGGCCGCGAAGCTGGTGAAGCTGCGCAAGCCCGAACCGATCCGCGCCCTCGATGATCATCAACGTCGCGTTGGGCACATCCACTCCGACCTCGATGACGGTGGTGGCCACGAGAATCGCGACATCGCCCCGCTGGAATGCCGCCATTACGGCATCCTTCTCCGGCCCCTTCATGCGGCCATGGACGAGGCCGATCTTGTCACCGAAACGGAGCTTCAGCACCTGAGCGCGTTCCTCGGCCGCAGCCTGATCCAAAACTTCGCTCTCCTCAACCAGCGGGCAGACCCAATAAGCTTGGCCGCCCGCCGCCTCATGGCGGCCGAGCGCATCCACCACCTCGTCAAGCCGCTCGCTTGAAAGCACGCGCGTCTCGATCGGCTGGCGGCCCGGCGGCATTTCGTCCAGGCGGCTGACGTCCATCTCGCCATATTGGGCAAGCGTCAGCGTTCGCGGGATCGGGGTCGCGGTCATGACGAGGAGATGCGGTGGGCGCTCGGCCTTGTCCGAAAGCATCATCCGCTGCGCGACGCCGAAGCGGTGCTGCTCGTCGATCACTGCAAGACCGAGCCGCCGATACGCCACCGCCTGCTGGAAAATGGCATGGGTGCCGACCAGGATCTGGATCGAGCCGTCGGCGAGCCCCATCAGAGTCGCTTCACGCGCGCGGCCCTTCTCGCGGCCGGTGAGGATCGCGACGTTCACGGGAAGCCCGGCGAGCTGCCGTGACAGGGTGGCGAAATGCTGCCGGGCGAGGATCTCGGTCGGCGCGAGGAGCGCGCCCTGCGCCCCCGCTTCGACGGCAGTCAGCAGCGCCATCAGCCCGACCAATGTTTTGCCTGAACCTACGTCTCCCTGAAGCAGACGAAGCATGGGCACGTCCTGCTGCATGTCGCCCGCGATTTCGCCGATGGCGCGGGACTGGGCCCCGGTCGGGGCGTAGGGGAGCTTCAGCGCTCCAGTGATGCTGCCATTACCTTTCAGGGGCACGCCCCTGCGCTTGCGGGAGGAAGCGCGAACCAGCATCAGCGCAAGCTGATTGGCAAAAATCTCATCGTAAGCGAGCCGCTCGCGCGCTTTCACTGCTGAGGGGTCTCGGTGCGCCATGCTGAGCGCCTCCGCCCAGCGCGGCCAATCGCGTCGTGCAGCCAGGCTCGGCTCGATCCATTCCTCCAGTGCCGGAACGCGCGCCAGCGCCTGCGCCGCGAAGTCCGCCATCCGCCTGTTGGTGAGTCCCTCCGACAAGGGATAAACCGGCTCGCGCTCGGGAAGCTCCGTCGCCTCCTCGGGTGGAAGCACATAGTCCGGATGGACGATTTGCAGCTCCTCCCCGTAAAGGTCCAACCTCCCCGAGACGATCCGCGCCTCCCCAAGCGGCAGCTGCTTCTTCGCCCAGCCGGGATTGTTGAAATAGGTCAGCGTCAGCCCGTGGCCGGCGCGATCCCGGGCATGAACTCGAAACGGCCCCCTTCCCCCGCTCTGCCGATAGTCGACGGGCGTCACCTCCACCGCCACCACCCGCCCCCCATAACCGGCCTCAAGGCTGTCGAGGCGCGTCCGTTCGATCCAGCTCACCGGCAGGTGGAACAGGACGTCGACGACGCGTTCGAGCTCAAGGCGCTTCAAGGGTTTTGCAAGCTGCGGCCCGACGCCCTTCAGCACCTCAACTTCGGCGAACAGCGGATTGAGAACATCGGGTCGCATGACTAGATGGGCACCTAAGCATCATCCGGGAAAGTGGGAACCGCTTTCCGCGGCATGCGAGACAAGTCACTTCATCCGTGCCGGCAGGCTGCGCATAGCCCGTCGGCTTCTTCTCCCGTGGAGCATCATGAACCACGCCGATCGCTTGAAACGCCTGCGCTTTCGCGCCTGGCACCGCGGCACCAAAGAAGCGGACCTGATGATCGGCGGGTTCTTCGATCGCTATGGAGCCGATTGGAGCGAGGCGGAAATCGACTGGTACGAGCGTTTCCTCGAGGAACAGGACGTCGACATCATGGCCTGGGCGATCGGCACGCAGCCGGTGCCGGAGCGCTTTGAAGGCGCGATGATCCAGAAACTGAAACAACTCGATTACATCGAACACCCGGAATAAATGAGCGACCTTCACAAGATCCTGTCGGCGACGAAGCCGATTACGCTTGCCGGCGCTCCGGTGGGATTTCTCCCCTGGGTTGCGGCTGACCTGGCGCGCGCTGCCACAGGGCGCGCCGTGTTCATCGCCCCCGACGAAGCGGCCATGCGTCACGTAGCCGACGCTGCGCATTATTTTGCGCCCGAGCTCCAAACGCTTACCTTCCCGGCTTGGGACTGCCTCCCCTACGATCGGAGCTCGCCTTCGCTTCGTGCCTCGTCCGAGCGCTTGGCAACCCTCCACGCACTCCAGCGCAAGTCGGACAAGCCCCAACTCCTGGTCACCACGGTCAATGCGGTAACGCAGCGGACGCTCAGCGCGTTTCGCATCCGGCAGCTCGTCGCGCAGCTCGCGCCCGGTGAGCGGATCGATCGCGAACGCCTTGCCGAGCTCCTCCAGTCGAACGGCTATGTCCGAGTGGATACCGTGGCGGATGCTGGGGAATATGCCATGCGCGGCGGCCTCGTTGACCTCTTTCCCTCGGGCGAGGAGCAGGCACTGCGGCTCGACTTCTTTGGCGATGAAATCGAGAGCGTTCGCAGCTTCGATCCGGCGACGCAGCGGACCACGGGCGCGTTGAACCGGTTCACGCTCCTGCCGGCTTCCGAAACCCTGCTGGACGAAGCCAGCATCAAGCGCTTTCGCTCGAGATACAGGGAGCTGTTCGGCGCAACCGCAACCGGTGACCCGCTCTACCAGGCCGTGTCCGAAGGCCGGCGCCTCGCCGGCCTCGATCACTGGCTTCCTTTGTTCGAAGAGCGGCTTGACAGCCTGTTCGATCACCTCTCGCCCGGAGACATCATAGTCCGGGATGCCGGCACGATCGGTGCCGCGGCGGCGCGCTTCGAATCGGTCGAGGATTATTACCAGAACCGGACCCGGGCGCAGTCGGCCGATCCCGGCAGCTACCGGCCGCTCCGCCCGGAGACCTTGTACCTCGGCAGCGAAGAATGGGAGCGACTGATCGCGGACCGCCCGCTCCACCTGGCAACGCCCTTCCACGAGCCGGAAAGCGACACGGTCCTCGACTTCGAGGTTGAAGGGCCGCGTGATTTCGCGCCCGAGCGATCGCAAAACGTCAACATCTACGAGGCCGTGGTCGACCACGTCTCCGGGCTCAAGCGCGCCAAGTACAAGGTCGTGCTGGCAAGCTATTCGGTCGGCGCACGGGAGCGCCTGAAGGGCCTGCTCGCGGACCATGGCCTGAAAGGCATGGCGGACGCCGATAGCTGGCAGGAAGCTCTCGGCGCCGCGGGCAAGGGTCATGTCGCCTTGGCCGTCATCCCGCTCGACCACGGCTTCACCACGAAGGACCTGGCGCTGCTCACCGAGCAGGACATGTTGGGCGACCGGCTTGTCCGTCGCCGCAAGCGCAAGAAAAGCGCCGAAGCCTTTCTTTCCGAGCTTGCAACGCTCAGCCCCGGCGATCTTGTTGTTCACAATGACCACGGCATCGGGCGTTATGAAGGATTGACTCAGATCCCGGTCGGGACGAGCCCGCACGATTGCGTGGCGCTCGAATATGCGGGCGGCGACAAGCTGTACGTTCCGGTCGAGAATATCGACGTCCTCTCCCGCTACGGAAGCGAAAGTGAGGGCGTGGCGCTCGACCGCCTGGGAGGCGAGGCCTGGCAGCGCCGCAAGTCGCGCATGAAGGAGCGGATCCGGGAGATTGCGGGCGAACTTATCCGCACGGCGGCCGAGCGCGCACTTCGTCCAGGCGCCGTTGCGGAGCCCGACACCGGTTATGCCGCGTTCGTCGACCGCTTTCCTTACGAAGAGACCGAAGACCAGGACCGGGCGATCGGCGATGTCATTGACGATCTCGGCGCGGGGCGGCCGATGGATCGGCTCGTCTGCGGCGATGTCGGCTTCGGCAAGACGGAGGTCGCCCTCCGCGCTGCCTTCGTCGCCGCGATGGCTGGCCTTCAGGTGGCACTCGTCTGCCCGACGACGTTGCTCGCCCGCCAGCATTACAACAGCTTCAAGGAACGGTTCCAAGGTTTCC
>JALYNE010000158.1 GCA_030773375.1 Pseudomonadota bacterium | reverse complement strand
GCCCGAGATCACCAGCCTTAACGCGCCATCAACCGCCCCGCTCTATCAGGATCCGATGACGGGCGGCTCGGAACGGCAGGCATGATCGACAATTTCGCGCTTGCGGTCAGCCATGGGCTGATCCTTCTGGCCATCTGGCGCCTCTTTTCACGGCCTGATCTCGACGAGGAGAGCGCGTCCGAAGCTGCCCCCTCGGCACCGAGCACCACGAAAGCCCGCCCCGGTGCGTGACCTCGCATTCGTCGCATTTCTTCTGGCCACGTTCGGGCTTGGGCTGAGGCGGCCGTTCCTGCTCGTCCTCGCTTACGCTTATGTCGACATCGTCGCGCCGCAGCATCTTGCCTATTACCTGCTGAACAACGTTCCGGTGTCGATGGTCGCCGCCAGCCTGGCGATCGGCGGCTGGCTGCTGTTCGACGACAAGAAGAATTCGAGCTTGGCGCCTCGCCAGCTGCTCATGCTGGTCCTGCTCGGCTACGCATATGTGACGACCATTTACGCCGACGTTCCCGACCACGCACAGTTCAAATGGGAGTGGGCATGGAAGGCGATCTTCTGGGCTGCGTTCCTTCCGCTGACGCTGCGCACCAAGCTGCGCATCGAAGCCTATCTCCTCGTGGTGGTGCTCGCGGCGTCGGCGATCATCATAGTGGGCGGCATCAAGACGCTTTTGTCGGGCGGTGGCTACGGCGCGTTGAACCTGATGGTGGACAACAATAGCGGCCTTTACGAGGGCAGCCAGATCTCAACCGTCGCCATTGCCCTGGTCCCGATCATCCTCTGGCTTGCCCGCTTCGGCACCGTCTTCCCCCGCGACTGGCGGGTGCGCCTTTTCGCTTACTCTCTCATCTTTGCATGCCTCCTCATTCCGGTTGGCACCGAGGCGCGAACAGGCCTCGTCTGCATCGCGGTCCTGGCGATCCTGCTGCTTCGGGATGTCAAGCGGCGCATGCTTTACATCAGCTTGATCGCGCTCGCCTGCACGGCGGCGATCCCGATGCTGCCGGCCACCTTCACCAAGCGCATGGGGACGATCTCAAGCTATCAGGCGGACGAGTCGGCAAGCACGCGCCTGGCTGTCTGGGGGTGGACTTGGGATTATGTGAAGGAGCATCCGTTCGGGGGAGGATTCGAGGCCTATCGGCAGAACCGGTTGCGCGTCCAGGTGGTGTCCAAGACCAGCGTCGGGCCGACCCAGATCGTCGACCAGCAGCTCCTCGAGGACAAAGGCCGCGCTTACCATTCGAGCTATTTCGAAATGCTGGGCGAGCAGGGCTTCCCGGGCCTCATCCTGTTCCTCCTCATTCACGGCATCGGCTTGCTGCGGATGGAGGTGCTCCGCCGCCGCTACCGGCGGCTTGAAGGCGCGGATGCGTGGATCTCGCCATTGGCGACGGCGCTTCAAAGCGCGCAGCTCATCTACCTGGTCGGTTCCCTGTTCGTCGGGATTGCTTACCAGCCACTGGTCTACATGCTGCTGGGCGTCCAGATCGGCTTCGATACCTTTGTCAGCAGAAGAGCGAAGCAAGCGGTGAACGGCGCGGGATGGGCCGATCGGGACTCGGCTTTTCCGGATCGCGCGCAGCTCGCGACAGCAAGCTTGAACCCGACGTCGGGTTGGGGAATGCCCGGACGGTGAGTTGGAACTTCGCGCGTGCCATTGCAGTCCTCATCGGCGCCTTCTCCCGCAGGGCGAAGAAGGAGCAGTGCAGACTGGAAAGCAGGCCGCGTGCAAAGGCCCTCTCCCGCTGGCGGGAGAGGGTTGGGTGAGGGTCTTCTTCTTCCTTGCGCTCTCCCGCGCGATTGAAGCCGCACCTCGAACACATCCTCAGAGTTTGCGAGCACTCCCTATCGTCAAGAGGACAGGCAAGTCACGCTCCCGCCTTGCCTCGCGTCAGGACCGGCTCAATTGATATCTCCGCCACACCCACCGCGGAACCGCAAGGATCGGGTAAATGAAGTGGAGGTAAGGAGGGAGCGGCATCGCCAGTTGGTCTTCGGGATTGCGCGTCTTTCGCGCGAGCTCGCTATATTTGTAGCGCCAGCCCCGGCCGAGAAGGAAATGCGAGAGGTTGATGACGACGGTCCCGAAGACGGTGTCGTCCAGTTCCGTCGCTCCGCGGCCGGACATCGCGCTGATGGCAAGCTCCTCAAGCCATTGCGTCGGCCGATCGCGCCTCAGCTCGGGCTGCAGCTTGGACGGCAAAGGAAGTTGGAGGAGGCGGGCGCAAAGCATCAGCGCCTGAGCTGAGCTCCGCCCGGCGCCAAGCTCGATCGACCTCCGGTAGAGGCGTTCTGTTTCCTCAGGCCCCACTTTCCGGAGGAGGGCAGCGACGTCGGCAAGCCATTTGAGCCGCGCCCAGGCGTGCGTCGCGCCGTGCACGCACAGATATGCAAATAGCTCATCCGTCCGAAGCGTCGGAAGTTGGACCCCGGGCCCGATCCGCACCAGCTGCAAGTCCGATCGCGCCGATACTCCGGGAAGGAGACTGGGATTGTCGACGAGCGCCGTGTGGAGCTCGACCACCATGCCGCTCTTCTCGTGGATCCAGAGCGACTCCTTTGAAATCGTCATCCAATGGCGGAACAGCTCATCGGGTACTTCGCTTCCGGGGATGGAGCGCCTGTAGCCCGCCTGCCCGAGCACGTCCGCGGCCAAGGCAGCTTCTTCAGGGCCAACCAGCAGGTCGATGTCCCACGCTTGCTTGACCCCGAGCATCCCATAAGCGAGCGCCGCCAGGGCAACGCCTTTCAGGAAGACGGCCTCGATGCCGCGCTCGCTGAGCAGGCGACGCAGCCAAGCCGATTCGGCGCTCTGCAAAAGACTCTGCGTTCCGATGGCAGCTGCGCTTCGAGCGAGCTCGAGCCTGACCCGCTCGGGAGCCTCTACCCCGGCCTCCGTGAGCGCCCGGTGCAGCAACCCTTCCACCCGATGCCGGTGCGCGAGTTTGAGGACGAGGTCCCAATCGAGCGCCGAAGCCGCACAGTCGCGGAGTCTCTGGTCGCGCGCTGCTGATGCCGGCCACTCGCAGCCGGCCGCGACCAGGTTAAACTCGCGGGAAAGCTCATTCCGAGGCAATCATCGGCTCCTGAGGGCGCCTTTGGCGGACCGACATTCCAGGTGTCGCGATTATGACACAGCTGACGTCAGAACAGACATTTGAGCCGCCGCTACCAAGCTCAGACCCCCCGGGCAATGCAACTTTCCCCTTGAATTCGCATTTCATCCCCCATAGTGAGGTCAGGCAGACGACGCTGCGCAACGCCCTTGGCTTGCGTAGAGGTTTCGAGTTGAATACAGGCTTTAGGCCATAAAAGGGAGCGTACAGATGGCGAATGTTGTTGAAATGAAAAAAGAGGGGCGCAAAGCTTGGGTCGCTCCCGAACTGCGGCGTCTGCGTGCTGGTGCGGCTGAAGCCGGCGGCGGCCAGGTCGTTCCCGATGGTGGCGATCCCAACGTGAGCGATCGCTCGTAACACCAGTTTTTTGGGTTTTCGGAAATGGCGTCCACTTCGGTGGGCGCCATTTTGCATGAGCATCTGCCCGCACGCTGATCGTCCATGACTGCTCTGGCGGGAATTTGGAGCTTCGGAGGGGGCGCTGATCTGGCGGAGACGTGCCGTCACATGCTTGGCGCGCAGCGCTCTTACGCGCGCCGGACTCCATCCGTCCTCGCGCTCGGCAACGCGGCTTTGGGCTGCTCCCTCTACCATATCCTGCCCGAGGATCGGTTCGACACGCAGCCTTACGTCGATCCTTCACGGCAGTGGGCGATGATCGCGGATATCCGTATCGACAATCGCGAAGAGCTGCTGAATCAGCTAGGTCTTCGGGCCGGGGCCGAGATCAGCGACTCCGAGCTCCTGTTCCTAGCCTATGCGAAATGGCGCGACCGGCTGTACGAGAAGCTCATCGGCGATTTCGCTCTCGCCGTTTGGGACAGCCACGAACAGTCGCTGACCCTGGCGCGGGACCACGCAGGTCAACGCCCGCTTCTTTATCATGTCGGCGATGGCTTCGTTGCTTTCTCTTCAATGCCCCAGGGCCTCCACGCACTGCCTGCTATCGAGCGGGCGCTGGAGCCGCGCGAGCTGGCTTTCTTTCTGTCCGGAGCGCGGCGGCGGGGGTCCGAGACCTTCTTCCGCGGCCTTGTTCGGGTGGAGCCGGGGCACGTCGTTAAAATCACCCGTTCGGGCGTTAGCCGGCAGCGCCATTGGCACATGCCAACGGGCGAGGTCCGGTTTCAGAAGCAGAGCGACTATGTCGATGCCTTTCGTGAGCAGCTCGATCGGGCCACCCGCTCCCGCCTTCGGGGATCGGAAGGCACGGTGGCAGCGCATCTGAGCGCGGGCCTCGACAGCAGCGCAATTGCGTCCACCGCTGCCAAGGTCCAGCCCGATTCCAAAGTGATCGCGATCACTGCAGCGCCCAGGCCCGGCTTTTCGGGCCCGATCCCGAAGCATAGGATCGCGGACGAGAGCGGCCATGCCGCTCGCACGGCTGCCTTGTACCCGAACATGGAGCATGTGGTGCTCCGGTCAAATGGCCTTTCTCCGCTCGAAGTGATCGAGACCGACGCATCGCTCTATCAACAGCCGATAGCCCAGGCATGCAATTACACCTGGATTTCGGCCGTGAATCGGGCCGCGAGTGATCGCGGCGCTTCGGTCGTGCTCACCGGCGCAGCGGGCAATCTGACGATCAGCGCAGGTGGACCTTCCGTTTTGGCTGACTTCATTCGAACGGGGCGCTGGGGGAGCTGGTGGCGAGAAGCGAGAGCCAGCGTCGGCACCAACGGGTGGCGCTTGCGGGGTGTTGTGGCCTCTTCGTTCGCGCCATGGATCCCAGCCCGGGTTTGGAATGTGCTGAACCGCGTGGGTGCCCCCGAACTCTCGCTCCTTTGTCCCGACTGGCGGGCAGAACTCGAACGGATCTTCCAGGCGGAGGCACGGGACGGTGGGCAAGAAGAAGGAAGCAGGCTGAACCGTTGGCGCATGCTGCAGACGCGGGACTCCGGCAATTACAGGAAGGGCGCGCTTGCCCGCTGGGGGATAGACGAGCGCGATCCGACCGGCGACCGCAGGCTGACCGAATTCTGCCTGTCGCTCCCCCCCGATCAGCTGCTGGCGAACGGCGTCAGCCGCAGACTTGCCCGTTTGGCTCTCGCCGACAGGCTGCCTGAGGCAGTGCTCGATGCGGCCCGTGGCTACCAATTTGCCGATTGGTACGAGACCATCGACCGGCTTTCCCTCGATCGGCAGATTGCGCGCCTGGAGCGTGCATTGCCTGATAGCTCCGTCCTCGATCTGAGCAGCCTACGCAAGCTCGCGCGATCCTGGCCCGACGGCGGCTGGGATTCCCTTGCCGTTATCGGCACATACCGGATCGCATTGCTGCGCGCTCTTGCGGCAGGAGCGTTCGAGAGCGAGGTTCGTCAATGAACCGTTCATCTGGCCTCGCAAATAGCGGGCTTGCGGGGAGGGCGGCTGAACTCTAGAAGCTCGGCCGCGGCAGAACCGATGTCGGCAGACGCCGCAAGGGACGAAAATGCAATCAGAGAAACAATTCACGGGCCGCCGAGGCTCCAGCGCGCGCACTCGCACCGCCGCCCTTGTCTGCTTGCTGCTGTCGAGCGTAGCGCTCGCCGGCGAGGCGCAGGCGCAGGAGCTGACACACCGCTTCCTCAATCCCTCCTTCGGCGGAAACCCCTTCTATTCCGATCATCTGCTCTCGATCGCGACCATTCACCGCCCGCGGGAGCCGGAGCGGCCGGGGGCCGAGCCGCCGACGGAGGAAGAGCTGATCGCCTCACAGGTCCGGGCTCGGCTCCTGTCCGGGCTTTCCAGCGATATCCTGACCCGCATCGAAAGTGCGCAGCCTGGCGAAAGCGGCGACTTCGAATTCGGCGATCAGCGGATCAGCTTCACCCGTACGCGCACGGAAACCGTGGTTACCTTCGTGAATTCCAGGACGGGGGAAACTCGGCGAGTGGTGATCCCGGTCAACAACCAGCCCGGTTCTTCGTTCGGCAGCTTGGGCGTGGGGGCATCCCCCCTGGCGGCGGGAAGCGCGCGCGCATCCTCGGCGGAACAGGCGCTCGGCGCCCTCGGCACGCTGCCGGGCAGCGGCTTGGCTTCGGGTCTGCTCAAGCCCGGACCGCTCGAAATCCCGCTCGGGCGCTAAGCTTAGGATAGCGAAAATGATGTTCAGTGCTCGTCTCCTGCGCGCGGCAGGCGTGGGTTCATGCCTTGCTTTGGCAGGCTGCTCGATCCCCGCACAGGTTCTGCCCAGGCTCAACACGCCGCCGGTCGTCGCGCCGGTCACCCCCGGTGAGCGCGACCTCATCTACATGCCGCCTCCGCAGCAGTCGATCCCGGTCGCCGTCTATGCCTTCACCGATCAGACCGGCCAGCTCGAGGCGACCGAGAACGGCGTGGGCTATTCCCGAGCTGTCACGCAGGGCGGCACCAGCGTCCTGATCGGCGCGCTCCGCGCGGCGGGCAACGGCAACTGGTTCAACGTCATCGAACGCGAGCGGCTCGACAACCTGCTTCGCGAGCGCCAGATCATCCGCGAGATGCGCAGGCAATATCTCGGCGAGGCGGAAACGCCCGCCGCGATTCTCCCCTCCCTGCTGTTCGCCGGGATCATCCTCGAGGGCGGGATCATCAGCTTCGACACCAATCTGTCGTCAGGGGGCGTCGGCGCTCGTTTCCTTGGCATCGGCGGCTCCACTCAATATCGGACCCACACCGCGACGGTTTATTTGAGGGCGGTCAGCGTCAAGACCGGGGAAGTCCTGGCCAACGTGGTTACCCAGAAGAGCGTGTCCTCGGTTGCCGTGTCCAACGGCATCTTCAAGTTCGTGAAGTTCGACGAATTGCTCGAGTTCGAAAGCGGCGTCGCCTCCAACGAGCCGAGCCAGATCGCGGTGCAGGCTGCGGTCGAAAAGGCGGTTTATGCGCTGATCCTCGAAGGCGCGAGGCCCGGTCCGAGGCAGCTCTGGAATTTCGCGGACGCCCAGGCCGGCCAGTCCTGGCTTCAGCGTTATGCCGAAGACAGGCAGCGCTCGCTGGCCGCCGTTTACCGCGAAGGCGGCGGTCTGCCCGCTGCTCAGCCTGTTCCCGCTGCTCCGCCACAGGTTCAGTAGCTTGCTGATCTTCTGGGCCGGAGCATTCCGGGGGTCCAGCCCGCAGGCAGAGTTGTGGACTGTGGCAGCAAGGCAACAGGCGGACGGCAATGACTGGTTATGGTTACCAGCCGAGCGGCGGCCGCCTCCCGATCCGTATTTTCCCCTTGCACTTCAAAACGTTTTCTTTATCAAAAGCGTTGCAGATAGGCTTCGCACAACCTGACAGTGTCGATTTTCACAGGGAGTAACATGATGATTCGCAACAAGCTTTTGCTCGGCATCTCGGTAGCGGCATTCGCCGCAGGGACGGCCGCAGCGCAGACGAACAACACGCAAACCACCAGTGGTTGCAGCAGCAC
>JALYNE010000157.1 GCA_030773375.1 Pseudomonadota bacterium | reverse complement strand
TCTGGGCGCGTGTCGGCATCCCCTACAGCCCCGTCACCGGCGAGCCGATCGCTGCGCAGACCGTCAGCCAGATGGTCGACCGGGTGATGGCGCTCCCCGAAGGCACGCGGCTTTACCTGCTCGCGCCCGTCGTTCGCGGGCGCAAGGGCGAGTATCGAAAGGAGCTCGCCCAGTGGCAGAAGGAAGGCTTCACCCGTGTCCGCATCGACGGCCAGTTCTACGCAATCGAGGACGCGCCGGCGCTCGACAAGAAGTACAAGCACGACATTGAAGTCGTGGTCGACCGCCTGGTCGTTCGCGAAGGCATCGAGACGCGGCTGGCCGACAGCTTCGAGACCGCGCTGAAGCTCGCCGAGGGGCTCGTCTATCTGGACCCTGCCGATCCGCCGAAGGACGCGCCGGGCACCGAGCGCACCGGCGTCGCCGCCGCGCTTGAAGAGGCGCACGAACGGGCGGTTCTTTCCGACAACGCGCCTCTGGGGCGGATCGTCTTTTCCGAAAAGTTCGCCTGCCCGGTCTCCGGCTTCACCATCGCCGAAATCGAGCCGAGGCTGTTCTCGTTCAACGCGCCGCAGGGTGCTTGCCCGGCCTGCGACGGGCTTGGCGAGAAATTGCTGTTCGATCCCGAGCTGGTCGTCCCCAACGAAAACCTTTCGATCAAGAAGGGCGCGGTCGTTCCCTGGGCGAAGTCCAACCCGCCGAGCCCTTATTATATGCAGGTGCTCGGCAGCCTCGCGCGCGAATTCGGCTTCAGCCTCGACACGCCCTGGAACGAGCTTGCCGAAGACATCCGCCACATGATCCTGCACGGCACCGGCGGCAAGACGGTGACGCTCACCTTCGTCGACGGGCGCAAGAGCTACGACGTCAAGAAGCCGTTCGAAGGCGTGATCGGCAATTTGAATCGCCGCATGCTCCAGACCGAAAGCGCCTGGATGCGCGAGGAACTTGCCAAATATCAGTCGGCCGCTCCGTGCGAGACCTGCAAAGGCGCGCGCCTTCGCCCCGAGCCGCTCGCGGTCAAGATCGCCGGCGAGGACATTTCGATGTCGAGCCGCCGCTCGGTCCGGCACGCGCTCGACTGGTTCTCCACCCTCGAGGAGAAGCTTACGCCGCAGCAGCGCGAGATCGCCCGCGCGATCCTCAAGGAAATCAACGAGCGCTTGGGCTTCCTCAACAATGTCGGGCTCGATTATCTGAACCTCGACCGCACGTCCGGCACCTTGTCGGGCGGCGAAAGCCAGCGCATCCGCCTCGCCAGCCAGATCGGCTCCGGACTGTCGGGCGTGCTCTACGTGCTGGACGAGCCCTCGATCGGCCTTCACCAGCGCGACAACGATCGCCTGCTGGTGACGCTGAAGCGCCTGCGCGATCTCGGCAACACCGTGCTCGTCGTCGAGCATGACGAGGATGCGATCAAGACTGCGGATTATGTCATCGACATGGGGCCCGGCGCCGGAGTTCACGGCGGCGAAGTGGTCGCGGCGGGCAAGCTGGAGGAAGTCCTCGCCAATGAAGCCAGCTTGACTGCCGACTATCTTACCGGCCGCCGCTCCGTTCCCCTTCCTTCCGTTCGCCGCAAGGGGAACGGAAGGAAATTGACCGTCAAGGGCGCGCGCGCCAACAACCTCAAGGACGTTACCGCTTCCATCCCGCTCGGCACCTTCACCTGCATCACCGGCGTGTCGGGTTCGGGCAAGTCGAGCTTCACGATCGATACGCTTTATGCCGGCGCCGCCCGCGCGCTGAACGGCGCGCGGGTCGTTTGCGGGCCGTGCGAGAAGATTTCGGGGCTCGACTATCTCGACAAGGTGATCGACATCGATCAGTCGCCGATCGGCCGCACCCCGCGTTCGAATCCGGCGACCTACACCGGCGCCTTCACGCAGATCCGCGACTGGTTCGCCGGCCTGCCGGAAGCGCAGGCGCGGGGCTACAAGCCGGGCCGCTTCTCGTTCAACGTCAAGGGCGGCCGCTGCGAAGCGTGCAGCGGCGACGGCCTCATCAAGATCGAAATGCACTTCCTTCCCGACGTCTACGTCACTTGCGACGTTTGCCACGGCCAGCGCTACAACCGCGAAACGCTGGAAGTGAAGTTCAAGGGCAAGTCCATTGCCGACGTGCTCGACATGACGGTCGAGGATGCAGTCGAATTCTTCAAGGCGGTGCCGTCGATCCGCGAGAAAATGGCGATGCTCGCCGAAGTCGGCCTCGGCTACATCAAGGTCGGCCAGCAGGCGACCACCCTCTCCGGCGGCGAAGCCCAGCGCGTCAAGCTCGCCAAGGAACTCTCCCGCCGCGCGACCGGCCAGACCCTCTACATCCTCGACGAGCCCACCACCGGCCTCCACTTCGAGGATGTGCGGAAGCTCCTCGAAGTGCTCCACGCTCTGGTGGAGCAGGGGAATACGGTCGTGGTAATCGAGCACAACCTGGAGGTGATCAAGACGGCCGACTGGGTGCTGGACCTTGGCCCCGAAGGGGGGGACAAGGGGGGTGAGGTGGTCGCCGAAGGCACGCCCGAACAAATCTCACGAGAGCCGCGCTCGTACACGGGGCACTACCTAGCGCCGCTCCTCAAAGGGCATGCGCCGGAGGTTGTGCAAGCCGCGAAGCCAAAGGCGCGGCGTTCGACTGCGGTGCGTCAGCGGGAAGCTGCAGAATGAATCCGTCCACAGCCTCTTGTTCATTCGCCTAACAGAGCACTCTGAGGCCAGCATGCCCGCAAGACTGACTAAACCATTGGCTGTCAGAGCAAGGTACATTCTATCTCCGCAGTTCTCAGATTTCACCGATAATCCTGATATAGCCCGAGCCCTCTTTCAGCATTTTGCTAATTTGCTAACAGAACTGCACGGTTTGACTTTAGATTCAGAAGAGTTTGGATTGTTCCCATCTCCCGGTAAAATCAGCCTCCAAGTAAGCGCGTTCTCGCGGGGGGACTTCGAGTACATAGCTAGAAGCAACCCTTTTCCGGAGTTATTTTTGGATTCCCAGGCACTTGAGTTTGTTGGGGAATGGAGTGATCCTCAAGCAATCGCAGATTACAACCGAGCTAATGGAGTCATCCACAAAAAACGAGTAGTTGAGTACACGTGCGCAACATATCTGCATTCCGTTGCAAGAAAATTACTAGTACTTATGTCAATTTTTCTGCCGGGAAGCAGCAAATCAATATACTCATACACTGACGCAGACTACGGTATAGAGAGCCCGCATGGGTGCGTAAGTCACTTTGCACTAGTAGCAATAGCTCTACAGGAGGCTGGCATCGACCCAGTCCCGGGCTGTAGCTTCACCGAGGTAATCGACTGGTCGCTGTCTCAGCCAGGCTATTGGCATGGGCTCCCTCACTCGAACATAGGTCGAGCGCTCAACCTCTTCTCTCACGCGCATCACCTCCATCATCAGCTCAGTACGCTGCATGACATGGCATGGATTGTGGCGGCTGTAGAGACGCTTCTGGCAGAGAGCGCAGTGGAGATTAGAGCCCGCATAGCTCGTCGTTTCGCCCTGATATGTCCTGATGTTGCTCAAAAGTTCAGTCGCAAGAGGCTCTTAGCTGCATACGACTTTAGATCGCGATTTCTTCACGGCGACATCAATGTGCCAAACCATTTCGCATTTGGCCCCTCTAACTACAGAAAAGAGTTTGCTGCGGCCGAAGAGATGCTAGTACTTATATTGGTTAAGGTGCTGCAGACGCTTGCAAGCTCCGCCTCACCCAGCTTACCTTTGAGGAGGGCGTGAAGCTTGCTCGTTGATTGCGAAGCACGTCGCGCGATATAAAGATCAGATGAAGCTACCGCCCGAGGCTGAGAAGATCCTTCGTAAGCAGCGAAAAGCGTTCATTAGGAAGTTCGGTCGAGAACCCGGACCCGGAGATCCAGTGTTTTTCGACCCTAAGTCAAGTCAACCCAAGGCGATCAGCGAAGAGGAGTTGGACGAAGCTCTTATGAACGGGATGATCAAAGCTAGGATCCGCCCGGAGTTGATCTACGCCTATCGGAGAACGGGTCGAATCGTGAATCGGACGGGCTACCTCAACTTGTCTCCAGATGAGCGTGCCGAGTGGGACGCCGCTATCGAAGAGTACTTCACAGCGAAAGAGGAGTTTGCCGTTCCGTTTCGCGGTCACAGAAGCCGCTAGGGAGTATCGGTGCAGCCTCTTTGCTAGCCACACCGGCAATTCCGCCATTCTGCGATCACGGTGACAGTGCACCCACTCGGGGTTACGGTGACAGTGCACCAAACTTTAGTGCAAGGCGAGGCCAATCTCGTCGGAGCGTCGGATCATCGGGTTGGACCGCTCACAGGAGCAACTGCACCGGCTGTAAATCGTTACCCTTCCCGACCAAAGGAGATTGGACGATGAGCGGATCTAGGCGCGATAGCGGAGACGGAACGAGAGGCGGCCCGCTGCACGGGCGCGGCGGCAAGTCGGTGGACGACAACAAGAAATCCGGCGGCGGTCACGGCAAGCCGGCGGGCGGTAACGATGACAACGCCCACCCGCCCGGCGGCGGGGTCAGCTGACCTTTCTCGGCTGGCGACTTGCGTCGGCCGGCGCAGTGACGCGGTCCTGCGGCGATTCCAGGGCACAGCGCCTGTTTGGCGCATTCTGGCTTACCGCTCGCCTCGTCGTCCTGAGGATGTTCACGCGAAGACGCGAAGATCCCCAAGGGCTGAACGATAGTCGAAGGTCGGCTTCTGCTCGCTAGAGCAACTTGCGTGAAATCGGGATCCGTGCTCTTTTTCCGTTCGGGCTGAGCTTGTCGAAGCCCTGTTTTCCCCCTTCAAAGGAAAGAAGGACAGCCCTTCGACAGGCTCAGGGCGAACGGGTCAGATTTAGCGCAGTCTGCTCTAAGGCCGGCCCGCTTACCCTCTCTTCGCGTCTTCGCGTCTTCGCGTGATCCATGTCGGCACGGTGCACCCGCCCAGCGTGCGAAAGGTCCTCCCCTCCGCAAAGCTCCCGCAGGGCCGGCACATCGACCCTTCGAGAGGTGACGACGAGCGGCACCTTGCGGCGACACGGTCCGCGATGCACGAGCAGATGCGCGGGCGGATCTCTTCGGAGACGCTGAAGACAAGGAAGGCGACGAAGCTGGCGAAACCCCGACGGCGCCTTATGGGCTTGCCGGTTCTTCATCGCCTTGAAACAGAAGGGCTACTGCCAAGATGAGAGCTGCAAAACCCGCCAAGGTGATGAAATGGCCTCGAAAGCTTTCATTCTCCTCGACTGCGTCGGCCGGTGCGGGAGCGTCGGTTCCGGTTTGAGCGTTCGCCACGACCGGTGTGACCGCGAGTGCGGTTGCGGCAGCGGCGGCAATGATTGATTTGAACAAGAGTGATCCTTTTCCAAGCTGCCCATCGATGCCCAACTCCGCCTCACGGATCAAGATCATCCCGGCGAGCGTAGGGGTATTCGAGCAGAACGTCCGCTCTCGGTGTGCTGATGGACAGCGCCGATAACTACTCTGCCGCCCACTATGGGCGGAAAGCGCGCCTACCAAATAGATTTGCGGGCCTCCTCGACAGTGAACGCGACCTTCTGTCCGCATGCCACCTCAAGCGTGTTGCCGTCAGGGTCGGAGATGAAGGCCCAATAGCCCACGATGGCTCCAGAATCGTGCGGTTCGGAACGGAGGACGCCATCCTTCCGCGCCTCCTCTGCTAGGCGATCTACCTCCAAACGACGTGATCTTCGTCGGCATGGTTCAGCGGCTCGAACATTGGCAGCCAGACCACCGCAACGCCATGTCGCGCAACCTCACCTACCAGGCACTCACGCGCTCGGAAGCGAGGCGATGAAAACCCGGGGGCCGCAGCTCATGAGGCGGCTCCAGAACCTTCAGCTGAAGTCCAAGATCTCGGCGATCCGGCCGTCGCGGAGCTTAAAGAGTGACACGCCCCGCAGCTGCAGCACGTCTCCGGCTTTCATCCCGTTCGGCAGATCGGCGGCGAGCCTTGCGCGGTAGTCGATCTCGACCGCAACCGCGTCATCCCCCATGACCGTCCTGCGAACGGATTGCTCACGCTCGTAAAAGGCTTCCGCGCTTTGCCGCGCGAGATCGGCAAATGCAGCTTTGCTTGTCGTGGCGAGGCTCGGGCCGCTGTTCGACACGTTTTCAAAGCGGACATCGTCCGTCACGCAGGCGATCAAGGCATCGACGTCCTTGCGATTGTAAGCGCTGATGTAGCTCTTCACGATTCCTGGCAGCTCGGCCAGATCAAGGTCCATCGCATCCTCCCGGCTTGGCTCTTGTCTCCGAGCGTCCTCGAACGGGTGGGGGATCCACCCGGCAATCCGAGCATATCGTCTTGGACGGGCCGCTTCCACCTTCGTCTCCGCTCCCGCTCCTTATGGTGCAGACGAACCGCATCGGTAGACGGTGCTGTTCAGCCGCGACCCATTCGTGGCTCGCCGCACGAGGGATTGGCGGGCGTGAGGATGATTGCACGCGAAGCCGCGAAGGTCGCGGAGGCTTCAAGGGACCAATGCTCAGCCGCTGCTCGGCACCCAAACAGCTCCCGCGGCTTCGCGTTCTTCGCGTGATCCTCCCTCGCCGCCATGAGGGAAAGCGCTGCTTTTGAACTCTCGTCATGCCGGACTTGATCCGGCATCCACCTGCCTCGCGGCGCGTCCAATCGACGAGCGGACGCGTCCGGCGTTTGCATCCGGCCGTTCAGCAGCCTTGTCGAGCATGCCCAAGATGAGCATCCTCTTCAGCGGCCGAACAGGAGCGAGAATATGGCAAAGCGCAAAGGCGGATGCGTGTGCGGAGCGGTGCGATACCGGATCGAGCGAGAGCCGATCTTCGTCCACTGCTGCCACTGCACCGATTGTCAGCGCCTGTCCGGCTCCGCCTTTGCCGTGAATGCCTTGATCGAAACCACCCATGTGAGCGTGGTCGCGGGCGCGCCGGAACGAACCGAGCTGGCAACCCCAAGCGGCGGCCGCCGCCGGGCTGTGGCGCGTTGCGCGTCGTGCGGCGCCATGCTGTGGGCCTTTCATCGCAGGGTGGGGGACAAGATCGCTTTCCTTCGCGCCGGGACGCTGGACGATCCCGCAGCGCTGCCGCCGCAGCTCCATTGCTTCACGCGCTCCAAGCTGCCCTGGGTGGCGATTCCGGAAGGCGCCGCCGCAACATCGGGCTCCTATGATCCTGCGGATCACTGGCCACCGGACACTCTCGCCCGGCTCGCCGCGGCGCTTCGCTGAGGCCGGCCAGCGGCGGAGAAGTTCTTTTTACGAGAGGAGGGGGCCGCAATTGATCGGGGCTGGATTTCGGGTGTGCCGGAAGTCCGCGCGTTAATGGCGAGCCGCAAAGCGGGCCCGATACGCCGCTGGGGGCAATCCAAACCTGTGGCGGAAATGGTGGCGCAAGGTAGCGAGGCTGCCAAAGCCGGCGGCAGCCGCTATGTCGTCCAGAGCGGCGCCACTTGTTTCCAGCAGATACCGCGCCGTTCGTGTGCGGACGGCTTAGGCGAAGGGCCGGTCGGGCGAAATCTGGCGATCTTGTCCGCCTGGTCCAGCAGATGTCGAACTCCCCCGCTGCTGCCGCAATCCCTTGCCATGCG
>JALYNE010000156.1 GCA_030773375.1 Pseudomonadota bacterium | reverse complement strand
GATGTAGGCCGAGTCACGACTGTTGGTGAGATAGCCCGATTCGAACAGGATAGAGGGAATGTCCGGCGCTTTCAGGACGAGGAGCGAAGCAAAACGGTGATAATCAGGCCGAAACGGAAAGAAGGCGGAGGCTTCCCGACGCAGAAGGCGTGCAAAATCGGCCGACGCATTCATGCTTTCGCGCTGGGCGAGGTCGATCAGGATGCGATTGACGTCGGCTGGCTGACCGCCGAGGCCGACGCCTGCGATCAGGTCGGACTTGTTTTCCTGCGCGGCAAGGAGCGCCGCCTGTTTGTCGGAAGCAACCTCCGAAAGCGTGTAGATCGTGGCGCCATGAGCGACATCGTTGGCTGGAGCAGCGTCGGCGTGCACTGAGATGAAGAGTTCGGCACCGAGCCGGCGCGCGATCTCGTAACGTTCCCGGTGGATCAGGTAGCGGTCGTCGTTTCGCGTGAGTGCAACCCGAACGCGGCGCGAAGCGAGGAGTTCGTCGCGAATGGCGCGCGCAAGCTCGACGGTGATGTCCTTCTCGCGCCGTCCGCCGAAGGGCGAGGCTGCGCCGGGGTCGCGCCCGCCATGGCCAGGGTCGATTACCACCAGCGGCCGCCCCGCCGGCCCCACGACCGCAGGGTCCTCGCTTCGGCTCGTCGGACTGGGGCCCTCGAGGTCTATGGTGAGCCCGCCATCCTGTCTTGGCTGCTCGCCTGGTGCGGCCGAAAGGCCGGGCATCAGGCTCAGCAGTGCGGCAAGAAGGACGGTCATCAGCGACATTCCTCTATTTGCCGCCGCTACCCGCACGACGTCCAGCGTGAAATCACAAGGCCCGACGGCTTATTAGTTGCCGCTTCACCTATCCGGTGCTAGCTGTTCAGATGTCGCGGGGCATTGATGGGACCATCGTTCCGTTCATATCTGCGACGTCGAATTTGCGCCGGCCGTCTGCCGGACATTCTCAGGTTGACGCTGCATGAGGCAATTTCCCCCGCATTTCGAACGCCCCCTTTCGGGTTCCGGCGTTCCCGCGGGCGCTTTGCGGACGGCGAGGGCCGGCCTGCTAAACGCAGCAGAGGCAAATCTTCTTTTAACCCGGACTTTCGAGGCGCCGGCCCTATCGGCCGCGCCTTTGTCCATATTCGAACGCGCGGGCCGCATCCTTTCAGGGCCAGCGGCGCGCGTGCGGAGTGCTTTGAATGACAATGCGCATGCTGATCGACGCGCGCCACCAGGAAGAAACGAGGGTGGCCGTCGTCAAGGGAAATCGGATCGAGGAATTTGATTTCGAATCCGCCGAGCACAAGCAGCTCAAGGGGAATATCTATCTAGCCAAGGTCACGCGGGTCGAGCCATCGCTTCAGGCGGCGTTCGTCGACTATGGCGGCAACCGACACGGCTTCCTGGCTTTTTCCGAGATCCATCCCGATTACTACCAGATCCCGAAGGAGGATCGCGAGGCGCTCCTCCGCGAGGAAGCGGAACATGCCGCCGAAGAAGAGCGCCTCCGGGCCGCCGAAGACAGCCGGTACGACGATGACCATGGCGGCGAGGGCGACAGCGGTGACGAGGCCGAAGCGCCCGAAGCGCAGGACGTTTCGGCGGACCAGGATCTCGATGCGGAATTTGGCGACAGCGCAACCGAAGATGCGCCGCCTGCGGCGCCGGAGACTGCCGAAAGCGCCAATGACGAGAACGCGGCCGACGAACTGAGGAAGAAGCGCCAGGCGCTGCGGCGCCGCTACAAGATCCAGGATGTGATCCGGCGCCGCCAGGTGCTGCTCGTTCAGGTCGTCAAGGAAGAGCGTGGCAACAAGGGCGCCGCGCTCACGACCTATCTCAGCCTTGCCGGCCGCTACTGTGTGCTGATGCCGAATACGAGCCATGGCGGCGGCATCAGCCGAAAGATCTCAAACGGCGCCGACCGAAAGCGCCTGAAGCAGATCATGGGCGAGCTCAACCTGCCGGCCACGATGGGCTGCATCGTGCGCACGGCGGGCCTTTCGCGCACCAAGACCGAGATCAAGCGCGACTTTGATTACCTTGCGCGCTTGTGGGACGAAATCCGCGACAAGACTTTGCATTCTTCGGCGCCGGCCCTGATCTATGAGGACAGCGACCTCGTGAAGCGCGCCATCCGCGACATTTATCATCGTGAGATCGAGGAAGTGATCGTTGAAGGCGAGGAGGGGCATAGGGCCGCCCGCGCGTTCATGAAGCTCCTGATGCCGAGCCACGTTCGCCGGGTGAGGCTGTACGCGGACCCGATGCCGCTGTTCCAGCGCTTTGGAGTCGAGGACCAGCTCGCGGGCATGTACCAGCCGGTCGTGCAGTTGAAATCCGGCGGCTATCTCGTAATCAATCCGACCGAGGCGCTCGTTTCGATCGACATCAACTCGGGCCGGTCGACGCGAGAGCACAATATCGAGCAGACAGCCTACGCGACCAACATCGAGGCGGCGCATGAGATCGCGCGCCAGCTTCGGCTGCGCGACATGGCGGGCCTGGTGGTGATCGACTTCATCGACATGGAGTCGAACGGACACATCCGCAAAGTCGAAAAAGTGATGAAGGAGGCGCTGAAGAACGATCGCGCCCGCATCCAGGTCGGCCGAATCTCCTCATTCGGTCTCATGGAGATGAGCCGGCAGCGGCTTCGCACCGGCGTGCTCGAGGCTTCAACGAGGCCTTGTCCGCACTGCGAAGGCTCAGGGCTGATGCGCACTGCCGCCTCGGCCGGGCTGTCGGCACTCCGGATGCTCGAGGATGAAGCGGCCCGCGGTCGCGGCAGCCGGGTCGTGCTCCGGGCCAGCCGGGAGGCGGCTATTTACGTTCTCAACAAGAAGCGCCACGAAATCGCAGAAGTCGAGGAGCGTTACGGCGTCATCGTCGAAGTGCTGATCGACGAGAGCTTCGAGGGCGCCAAGATGACAGCGGAGTCGTTCGGCCCACCGCCGCTTCAGCGGCCGCGCTTCGAGCCGATCGCCGCGCCCGCGGTAGACGAAGAGGAAGACCTTCTCGACGCTGACGAGGAGGAAGACGAGCAAGACGAGCAGGAAGAAGATCAAGAAGTGGAGGACGCGCGCGAGGATCGCCGGTCCGAGCGCAGCCGCCAGCAGGAGGGCGAAAGCGAGCGTGGCCGCAAGCGCCGGCGTCGCCGAGGCCGACGCGGCGGACGGCAGCGCGATGATCGCGACGCCGAACTCGACACGGCGCAGGAGGCCGCCGATCCCGCCCCGGACGTGGTCGCGGAGGAAGCTGCCGCTGAAGCGGTAGCTCCTACTGAGGCCGTGAGCGAAGCGGAACCGGCGGCTCCCGACGACGAGGAGCAGCCGCGCAAGTCCCGGCGCCGTCCGCGCGCGCGCCGCAAGGCGGACGGCGCAGCCGAAGCGCCTACAGTCGAGCCCGCGACGGCGGACGCTCCGTCGCAGGACAGTCCGGCTGAAGATGCGTCCGCAGCCGCAGTTCTTGCTGAAGCCTCGCCGGTCGAAGCCGCCGCCAACGCGGAAGGACCGCCGGCAAAGCCCAAGCGCAGCCGACGCAAAAAGGCGGCACTGCCTGAGGCGTCAGAGCCGATTGCCGGAGGGGCGGCAGAGCCGAGGGCTCCGGCGGCGTTTTCCGAAGAAACGGCGCCGCCCGAGGCGGCCAACGACGCAGCCGCACCCGCTGCTCCCGAGGCGCCTGTCCTTGAACGCGAGGAACAAGCGGAAGGGGAAGCCGGCACGGCCGAACCACCGCGGCGCGGGTGGTGGCAACGCACATTCGGCGGCTGATCGCCGAATGGAGCTCTACCGGGCGGCCGGCGTGCGGCTGCCCGGAGGGCGCATTTCATCTGTGGTTCAGGCAGCGGAAGGGATAAGCTGCGCCATGGCCAAAGCTTCAATGACGCGCCGCTGGGCAGCGGGTTTGCTCGCCCGCATGCTGATGCTGTTGAGCTTGAGCTTTGCCGCGCTTGCGCAGCCGGCCCTCGCGCAATCGATCTTGCGCGACGCGGAAACCGAAGCCCTTTTCCGTGATATGTCCCGGCCGCTTGTCGAAGCTGCCGGTCTTCGGCCTGAAAACGTTCAGGTCGTCCTCGTCGGCGACAAATCGATCAACGCTTTCGTGGCGGGCGGGCAGATCGTCTACATCCATTCGGGGCTGATCAGCGCCGCCGACAATGCGAACGAAGTTCAGGGCGTGATCGCACACGAGCTCGGCCACATCACTGGCGGGCACGTCATTCGCTTCAACGAGGGTGCCAAGGCGGCAACTGGCATCATGCTGCTCTCGCTACTGCTTGGGGCAGCAGCGATGGCGGCCGGCGCGGGTGAGGCGGGCGCCGGCATCATGGCGGCCGGCCAGCAGGCTGCCATGGGGAAGTTCCTTGCCTTCACCCGTGCTCAGGAATCGAGTGCGGATGCTGCGGGCGCGAGTTTCCTCAACAAGGCCGGCATCAGCGGCAGGGGATCGCTGAGCTTCTTCAAGAAGCTCCAGAACCAGGAATTTCGGTATGCGGTTCCGCAGGAGGACAGCTACGGGCGCACGCACCCGCTCGGCGGCGAGCGTATGGCAGCCCTTGAAAATGTGTACATGACCGCTCCGTCCTGGACCAAGCCGAGCGATCCCGCGCTGGAGGAGCGCTTCCAGCGGGTGAAGGCGAAGCTCGCCGGGTTCGTGAGCGAGCCCAAGCAGACGCTGGCGCGCTATCCTGAGCGGGACACGAGCGTGCCCGCGCGGTACGCTCGTGCTTATGCGTGGCATAAGTCGGCCTACCCCGAAAAGGCGCTTGCCGAGGCGGACAGCCTGCTGCGCGATCGTCCGCGCGACCCGTATTTCCTCGAGCTCAAGGGGCAGATCCTGCTGGAATCGGGCAAGCCGCGTGAAGCTCTGCAGTCGCTGCGGGAGTCGGTAACGGCCGCGCCAGACCAGCCCCTGATCGCAGCTCTGTTCGGCCACGCGTTGATCTCGACGGACGACAAAGACAATCTGGACGAGGCCAAG
The DNA here is from genome assembly GCA_030773375.1 of Pseudomonadota bacterium. Lineage (GTDB taxonomy): Bacteria > Pseudomonadota > Alphaproteobacteria > Sphingomonadales > Sphingomonadaceae > Allosphingosinicella. The sequence goes on along the minus strand of JALYNE010000156.1, from coordinate 2,651 downwards.
AAGGTCCTGCGCGGCGCCATCGGCCGCGACAACAGCAATCCCTTCGCCTGGTATCAGCTCGGGATCGTGTACAATCGTGAAGGGGACGACGCCCGCGCGGCGCTCGCCACCGCCGAACGTTATAATCTTGAAGGCCGGCCGCAGCTCGCGCTGCCCAACGCGGAATTTGCTTTGCGCGGCATTCCGACCGGAACTCCCGATTGGATACGCGCGCAGGATATCGCGATGGTTTCCCGCTCCGCGGTCGAGAAGGAGAAAAGGAGGCGATGACGGGGCAGGGGAAGAAGTTCGCCGCCGCGGGGCTAATCGGCCTTGTCATGGGCGGCGCGGGTGTTGCGCTTGCCTCGCGTGGATCTGACGTCATTGGGGCCGATCGGGCTAAGGTCGAGAAAATCGTGCGCGATTATGTGCTCGCTCATCCCGAGATCATCCCGCAAGCCATGGAAGTGCTCCAGAACCGGCGCATGTCGGAAGTCGTGGACCAGAACCGGGCGGCGTTCGAAACTCCTTTCGGAAGTGCCTGGGCCGGCGCCCAGCAGGCCGACGTGGTCCTTGTGGAATTTTTCGACTATGCCTGCGGCTTCTGCCGCAAGAGCAATGCCGATATCGACCGGCTCCTCCAGGAAGACAAGAAGCTGAAGGTCGTCTGGCGTGAGCTTCCCGTTCTCGGGCCGGACAGCCAAGCCGCGGCCGAACTGAGCCTCGCGGCCGCGAAACAGGGGCGGTTTGTCGACTTCTATCACAGGCTGTTTGCCGCCGGCCGCCCGACACCCGCGGCCCTCGGTGAGGTGCAGCAGCAGCTGGGGGTAAAGCCGATCGCTCGCGCGGCCGAGGTCGAGGCTGAAATCAACAAAAACTACCAGCTTGCGCGCGCGATCAACGCCTCCGGCACGCCAACTTTCGTGGTGGGCGACAAGGTTCTTCAGGGAGCCGTCGGATATGCGGCGCTGAAGCAAGCGATCGCCGAGGCGCGGGCGAAAGGCTGAAGCGCCAAGAGCCACCGCGGGAAGTCAGGCCGCGGAGCCCTTGAATCCCTGCGCCACCACGTACCACTCCGAAGAGCCCTTGCGGCTGGCGGGAGGCTTGGCGTGCTTCACCGTCGCAAACAGCCGCTTGAGTTCGGCGACGAGCTGGGAATCGGCGCCCCCCGCAAGGACTTTTGCCACAAAGGCACCGCCGGGCCGCAGCACCTCAGACGCGAAGTGGAGCCCTGCCTCGACAAGCGCCATCGTTCGAAGGTGGTCGGTCTGCGGGTGGCCGACCGTGTTCGCCGCCATGTCGGAGAGAACCAGATCGGCCGGACCGCCGAGCGCCTCGCGCAGCCGTTCCGGTGCGGCATCCTCCATGAAGTCCATCTGGAGGAGCGTCACCCCTTCGAGCGGTTCTGCGGGCAGAAGGTCTATGCCGACGACGGTCGCTGCCGGGGCCTTCTGCCGCACGACCTGCGACCAGCCGCCCGGAGCGACGCCGAGGTCGATGACGCGCTGCACGCCTTTCAGAAAACCGAAGCGTTCGTCCAATTCCGTGAGCTTATAGGCAGCCCGCGAGCGATACCCTTCGGCCTTGGCGCGCTTCACATAAGGATCGTTCAGCTGGCGCTCGAGCCAGCGTGTGGAGCCGACCTTGCGTCCCCTTGCCGTCTTGACGCGCGTTCTAAGGCCGCCGCTCTTGCCCGAGCTGCCTCGGCTCATAGCTTGTGGCCGTCGCGGGCCATCAGCGAGCGGAGAATGCCTTCGCGGATGCCGCGGTCCGCAACGCCCAACGTTTTCGCGGGCCAAATATCCATGATCGCATCCAGGATGGCGCAGCCCGCGACCACGAGATCGGCGCGGTCCATGCCGATGCAGGGCAGCTCCGCCCGCTCCGCGATGGACATGCGCGACATCATTCGACTGATCTGGCGCATCGAATCCGCTGGAACTTTGAGCCCGTCGATGGCGCGGCGGTCATAGCTCGGCAAGGCGAGATGGACGCTTGCGAGGGTGGTCACCGTGCCGCTGGTCCCCATGAGCCGGATATTTTCCTTGTCCTTGGGCAGGAGCTCGGCGAACCGCCGGAAGGCGTGCCGTACGCGTTCGCGCATGCGGCTATAAGCCGCGAGGCGCGCGTCAGCGTCCGGGAGATCCCGGCCTTCGCTCTCGGTAAGGGAAACAACGCCCCAAGGTGCGCTCCACCAGCTTTTGATCTTGGGCTCCGCGCCGTCGGTATCGATCAGCACCAGCTCGGTCGATCCGCCGCCAATATCGAAGATGAGGGCCGGGCCGTCGCCGGGCTCGAGCAGGCGGTGGCAGCCAAGCATTGCGAGCCGTGCTTCTTCTTCGGGCGGAATGATATCGAGCGCGATTCCCGTCTCCCGGTAGACCCGCTCCACGAATTCGCGGCCGTTGACGGCGCGCCGGCACGCTTCGGTCGCAACCGAACGCGAAATGGAGACGCGGCGACGGCAGAGCTTCTCGGCGCATACCGACAGGGCCGCCAGCGCGCGGTCGATCGCCGCGTCGCTGATCCGCCCGCACCCCGCCAACCCCTCGCCGAGCCGGACCACTCGCGAAAAGGCGTCGAGGACGACGATTCCGTTTTCGCTCGGGCGCGCCACGAGCAAGCGACAATTGTTCGTGCCGAGATCGAGGGCTCCGTAAGTGTGACGATTG